>QCUA01000031.1 GCA_003210915.1 Prochlorococcus sp. AG-676-L21
GTACAGATTTTGAATTACCAATTAAATGCCAGATTTCATCGGAAATATGAGGAGCAAATGGTGCTAATAATATACAAAATTTCATAAGAGCTTCTCTTCTTAAGTCTTTATTTACATGATTTAAGTTCGAGGATATTGAATTATAAAACTTCATTAATTCTGATATTGCTGTATTAAATTGATTGTTTTTTATATCATTAGAAATTTCTTTTATAGCAATATTTATAGACTTTAATAATGAGCTTTCATTTTCTTTTTTAAATTTATCTGCTTCATGGGTAATATCATTATTACTGTAATCTAAGAAAAGTTTCCATATTCTACATAGAAATCTATATTGACCTTCTACATCAGAATCTCCCCATTCGAGGTCTTTTTCAGGAGGGGCTTTAAATAAAATAAACATTCTTGCTGTATCTGCTCCATATTTTTTTATTACAGATTCAGGATCTATACCGTTATATTTTGACTTTGACATTTTTTCAAAAAGAACTTCAAGTTTTGAATTGTCTTTTGGATCTTTTGGATTAGTTATATCTTTAATATCAGTTGGAGAGATATATTTTCCAGTTATGGAATTTTTATAAGCTGCAGATTGAACCATACCTTGTGTCAAGAGCCTTTTAAATGGTTCATCAATATCAAAAAGATTATTGTCCCTTAGGGCTTTGGTAAGAAATCTTGCATAAAGCAAATGTAAAATTGCATGCTCTACACCTCCAACATATTGATCAACAGGTAACCATTTATTAATTTTGTCTTTTTCGAATGGCTTTGTTAAGGATTTTGATGAAGGATATCTTAAAAAATACCATGATGAACACATGAAGGTGTCCATAGTATCCGTTTCTCTACTCGCCAAATTACCGCATTTTGGACATGTAGTATTAATCCAACTTTGATTACTACCTAGAGAATTAATTTTATTAGAGGATATTTTAATCTCATTTGGTAATCTAACTGGAATATCCTTTTTATTTACTGGAACAGAACCACAATTAGTACACTTAATAATAGGAATTGGACATCCCCAATATCTTTGCCTAGAAATTAACCAATCTCTCAAACGAAATTGAATTTTATTTTCAGCCCATCCATTTCGTTCACCATGTTCTGAAATATGTTTTTTGGCATCACTATTATTTAAGCCATCAAAATTATTTGAGTTAATTAAAAAACCATTATCCGTAAAAGCATTAGTTAATTCGCTGGTAATTTTATCTTTATCCTTAATAATTACTTGTTTAATATCAATAGAATTGATTTTGGCAAATTCAAAATCCCTTTCATCATGTGCTGGGACTCCCATAACAGCTCCAGTTCCATATTCATCAAGAACATAACTTGCTATCCAGATAGGAATTTCCTCTGAATTTATTGGATTTATAGCTATTAAATTTGTTGGAATACCAATTTTTTTTTGATCTTTATCTTTACTTTCTTGTAAATAGATTTTTAAATTTTCTAGTTTACTTAAAATTTTATTATCAGATATTTTTTTAATTAAAGGATGATTAACTGATATTGCTAAATAAGTTACCCCAAATAAAGTATCAGGTCTTGTTGTGAATACTTGTATTTTTTCCTTTTTAAATTCTTTTATTCTAAAATTTATGTTTGTACCTATTGATTTACCAATCCAATTTTCCTGCATTATCTTAACTCTTTCAGGCCACTCATTTAATTTTTCTAAATCTTGCAATAACTCTTCTGCATAATCAGTAATTTTTAAAAACCATTGAGTTAAAAGTTTCTTTTCAACTATCGCTCCAGATCTCCAGGATCTGCCTTCTGAATCAACCTGCTCATTAGCTAAAACAGTATTATCAATCGGATCCCAATTTACCTCAGACTCCTTTTGATAAACAAGACCAGCTTTATGTAATTCCAAAAATAAAAATTGCGTCCATACGTAATAATCTTCATCACAAGTGGCAAATTCTCTATCCCAATCAACAGAAAGACCTAATAATTTTAATTGTGATTTCATATGAGCTATATTTTGTTTAGTCCACTTATCAGGATTTATTCCTCTTTCTATCGCCGCGTTCTCAGCAGGTAAACCAAATGCGTCCCAACCCATCGGATGTAACACTACTTTGCCCTGAAACCTTTGAAATCGTGCAATTAAGTCTGTTATTACATAATTGCGCACATGACCCATATGAAGGTTTCCTGAAGGGTAGGGAAACATGGATAAGGCATAAAATTTTTCTTTATTACTTGCTTGCTCATCTGTATTATATAAGTTGTCGTCTTCCCAGATTTTCTGCCATTTACCCTCAATATCAGATGGTTTATATAAATTAGTTGCTCTGTTATCTGTATTTTCAGAAGTAATCACTTATTTAAGATTTAGTAAAATATTATTTTAATATTGATTCTATAAAAAGAAATAGATTGTTAAAGGCTTTATTTTATAATTAAAATTTATTAGATATATATTTTTAAATGAACAATATAATATTTGAAAAATATCATGGTAATGGCAACGATTTTATAATAATTGATTCCAGAAATAGTAATATTTACAAAAAATTTCTATCTGATAAAACAATCGATATAAAAAATTTATGTGATCGACAATTCGGTATAGGTGGTGATGGCGTAATTTTCATATTGGAACCTGATAGTAATAATTACGCAAAGATGATTATCTATAATTCAGATGGTTCGGAGGCTCAAATGTGTGGAAATGGTATCAGGTGTTTAGTTCAATATCTACACAATTCCAATAAAGGTTCTTATAGCGTTTCTGAATATAGGATCGAAACTAAAGCTGGTATAAAAATTGCTCAATATAATAATGGCGAAATTACTGTAAAAATGGGAAAACCAATATTAGAAACTAAATCTATTCCAACAAAAATAGATACAAAAATCAATTCAATTCCTTCATGCCTCTTTAAAGAAAAGAATTTTGAACAACAGGGATATGCCGTGGGGATGGGAAATCCACATTTGATATTTTTTCTTCAAGATATAACTAAAATATCACTTTCACTATTAGGTCCAGTGTTTGAAAAA
Source organism: Prochlorococcus sp. AG-676-L21 (assembly GCA_003210915.1). Lineage (GTDB taxonomy): Bacteria > Cyanobacteriota > Cyanobacteriia > PCC-6307 > Cyanobiaceae > Prochlorococcus_A. The sequence continues at coordinate 3,028 of QCUA01000031.1, forward strand.
CATGAATTATTTCCTGAAAAAACAAATGTTCATTTTTCCCAAATAATAAATAGAGATAATATTAACGTACTTGTATGGGAAAGAGGAGCAGGAGCAACATTAGCTTGTGGAACAGGAGCTTGTGCTGTACATGTGGCAGCATACAAACTAGGTTTATGTAATTCAAAAACAGTAATAAATCTACCAGGAGGTAATCTTATAATTAATTGGTCTAGATCAGAAGATGAAATTTTGATGACTGGTAATGCAAAAAAAGTTTTTTCTGGAACATATATTCTAAAGTAGATGGACAATAAGTATATTTATCTTGATAATGCATCTACTACTCCATTATCTAAGAATGTATTAAATAAAATAAATTCTACATACAAAAACTATTGGAGTAATTCATCCTCAACTTATAAATATGGAATTAGATGTGCGACATACTTAGAGAAAATAAGACTTAAAATAGCAAAGATATTAAATGCAAATACAGAAGATATTGTTTTTACATCAGGCTCTTCAGAATCGACATCATTAGTATTTAGTAATCTTAGTGATAAATATAAGTGTGGAAGAGTTGTTATCTCTAATGTTGAACATCAAGCCACAATAATTTCAGCAAATAAGCTAAAAAGAAAAGGGTGGGAAATCTATAAATGGCCAGTTAATAGAGATGGGATTATAAATATATCAAACATTAATGAAGTAATTAAAAATAACACAAATCTTGTTTCGCTAATTTGGGGTCAGAGTGAAGTAGGCACTCTACAACCTGTCCAATTAGTTGGAACTAAATGTAAGGAATTAGATATTTTATTTCATATCGATGGGACACAGATATTAAGTAACGGTATTTTTAATTGGAAAGAACTTAACTGTGATCTATTAAGTTTATCCGCACATAAATTTGGAGGTCCTAAAGGCATAGGATTGCTATTGACGAATTCAAAATCTAGATTGTTATTAAAAAATAATGATATTTCACTTTCTCAAGAATATTCAATAAGACAAGGAACAACTCCTTTGCCATTAATAGCCGGAATGTATCAGTCAATAAAAAATATTAAGGGAAGAATTAAATTCAATTCGTATAATGCCGAGTTTGAAAATAATAAAAAAGTACTGCTTAGAAAATATTTTATAAATAAAATAACTAATAATCCAAATATTAAAATTACAGGTAGTAGTACTGAAAGACTTCCAAATCACATATCATTTCTTTTATTTAATAAGAAATTAGAACCAATAAAAGCTTATAAAGTTATTAATTATATGTCTGATAATAATGTAGCTATAAGTAGTGGTAGTGCATGTTCTAGCTCCTCAGGAAAACATAGTCTTACTCTTGAAAATATGGGATATGATAGTAATCAACTTTATTCAAATATTCGTGTTAGTTTAGGATCTATGAATAAGAAGTCTGATATAGATAGATTATTTAAACTAATTCAAATTTGTATAAAAAAATTCTAATGAATACTATTTATGTGTTACCTAAGGATCTTAATGATGCCTTAAAAAATCTTGAAAATTCAATAATCTCTAGTTTAAAACTATCAAATTTTCGATTTACTGTTGAATTTAATTTCGAGGGATTAAAATTTAATAAAATAGGTATAACTATATATAAGATTCTTGCAAATTATTATAATAATAAAAAAATAAAAAAAAATGTTTTTATTACTTATTCTGATCCAGGAGCTGTAGCTTTGGCTCAGAGGGATTATCCAGATATTAAAGAAAATATTTTTACATTTAAAGGTTTTAATGAATCCATTTATGTTGATCAAGATGAATCAATCTTGATATCGATACTTCCTCAACCTTACGATTTTGATACATTCGAACCAATGTGTGATAACTTTAAAGGTTTGCATTATTCTTTAAATCCAAAATTTGAAGATGCAAATATTGGGATAGGAAGTGTAATAAGAGAAAGAAGAAAAAACTTTGTAAAAACTTGGTATAACGTTTACTTTCTTCAACCAATTGATAATGGTGCATTAATGCATTCTTATCCAAATAATTGGTTACTTTTTAAAGAAATTAATAAAAGATATTTATTTAAAAAAGAATTTGATGAGAGACCTGATAATGAAACTATTTTTGTAAATTTATAGTTTTGAAAGTTTTTAGAAAATTTTATTTTTATATAATTTTAATTTTTGGCTTATTAAGTTTTCCTCTTTTAATATGGAATTTATTAAATACTCAAAAAAGTAAATTATTAAATAACATATATTTTAATTCTCCAGGAATAATTAGGAATAACAAAAAGTGTATAAAGTATGATGAATTATTATTTAATTCGCTTGATAAGACTTTTAGCGTATCCATTATTAATGAGAATGGTGTTCTTATAAGTTCATATAATGATGATATATTAAGAATACCAGCTTCAAATTTAAAGTTATTTAGTACAGCATATGTATTAAATAAATTTAAACCCTCAAGAAGTTTTAAAACGTCAATATTTAGAAAGGGTAATGATAAATATTATTTATTAGGTCAAGGAGATCCTGATCTTAACTATTCTGATATTTATAAATTACTATCTAATATCACTAATAATATTAACGTCATCAATCTGAATATCTTAGAAATAAATTCTAATTATTATTGGCCAAAAGGTTGGACATATATAGATAAGCAATATGATTACGGAGCTCCCATTACAACCTTGGCATTAAATAGCAATGAGAGAAAATATGAAAATATTGAATACTTAAAAAAGACTATAGAAAATTATATTTTTAAAAAATTCCCATATGCATCAATAAATATAGACATTGTAGATAATTCTGAAAAATATTATTTGAATTCATCTATTGAATTGGAAACAATTACTTCTAATCCACTATTGTCGTTGATAACATTAGCTAATTCCGAAAGTCATAACTTCACTGCAGAATCACTTTTTAAAAATGCATCAAATTCTTGGAATGACAATAATTATCTGAAATTAAAATATTGGTTGAAAAACAGAGGTTTAAAAGTTGATAATTTGACTTTTTCAGATGCAAGTGGTCTTTCTAGAAACAATAGAGTGACAACAAAATTAATATCAGAATTTTTGAATAAGATGAAATATTCAAAAAACTTTAGTACCTTCCAGTCTTCACTATCAATTATTGGGGTAAGAGGAACTTTAGCCAAGAGATTTACAAACTCAGAATTACAAGGTAAGTTTTTTGGGAAAACAGGTACTTTATCAAATGTATTTGCGTTATCAGGATATCTATATAAGGATGAGAAACCTATAGTTATAAGTATTATCCAAAACTCAGAAAATATAGATAGGGATAAGACATTTACCCTGTTAAAAAACATATATAAATTGGAAGAATGTATTTAATCTTTTTTAAAATAATTCTTTAGATCTCTTTCTACGGAATCAGGTACCATATGATCTATTTGACCTCCAAATTTAGCAACCTCTTTAACCAAGGAACTACTTAAAAAACTATAGTTTGTATTAGTAGAAAGAAAAATGGTTTCTATTTCAGTATTAAGAGATTTATTTGTATGTGCTATTTGAAGTTCATATTCAAAATCACTCATAGCTCTTAGCCCTCTTAATATTAAATTTGCGTTAACTTCTTTGGCACAATCGACTGTGAGACCCTCATAGGAAATAACACTGATATTTGATAGATGAGATATAGCATTTTTTATTTGTACTATTCTTTTATTAAGATCAAAGGTTGGTTTTTTACTAGTATTTTCTAGAACAGCAACAACTACATTTCCAAATAATTTTTCAGCTCTTTGTATTAAATCTAGATGTCCATTTGTTAAAGGATCAAATGTACCTGGGTAAAGTATTTTCATAATTTAATTATGATTAGAAATAATATTTGGTTAAAATATATATATTAGTTAAATCAATTATGACATTAAATCTTGAAGCAAAAAAAATCTTATTAAGAAAAATTCCACATGGATTGTTTATTTGCGGAGTGAAAGATTATGAGACTAATGAAGTAAATGGCTTTACTGCTAGCTGGGTTACACAAGGTTCCTTTACCCCTCCCCTAGTTGTTATGGCAGTAAGAGCTGATGGATCCAGTCATGAAATAATTAAAAATACTGGAAAGTTTTCTTTAAATGTTCTGAAAAGTGATCAAAAGGATTTAGCAGCCGTCTTTTTTAAACCACAAAAAGCCCTTGGAGGAAGATTTGAATCTGTCGAATTTAATTTGGGAGAATTTGGTTTACCAATATTAGTTGATAGTGTTGGTGGTGTCGAATGTAAGGTTGTAGGAAATGTAATGTATGGTGATCATACAGTTTTTGTTGGTGAAGTTTTATCTGCTTATTTAAATAATGATGTTGATTCGTTAAATTTAAATTCTACGGGATGGAACTACGGAGGTTAGAAATTATAGATGACTAATCCTTCAACAAAAGTTTCTACTAAAGTATTAGATAAAAAATATAATTTTAAAATTGAATATAAACTTATTAAAAATAAGGACTTATTAAAATCAAGATTATCTGAAATACCAAAGTCCTCTGGTTGTTATCTTTTTAAAGATATTGATAATAATTTACTTTATATAGGCAAATCTAAAACACTAAGAAATAGGGTCAGTAGTTACTTTAATAATTATGCTGAACTGTCACCCAGATTAAGTCTAATGGTTAGACAAATAACTGAAATAGAAATTATAGTTACAGATAGTGAGTATGAAGCTTTAAATTTAGAATCAAATTTAATTAAAACTAATAAACCTTATTTTAATATTCTATTAAAAGATGATAAAAAATATCCATATCTTTGCATTACATGGAGCGAACAATATCCAAGAATTTTTATAACAAGAAAAAGGAGAAATAGAAATAATTTTGATAGATATTATGGACCTTATGTTGATGTTGGATTATTAAGAAAAACATTATTCATAATAAAAAAAATATTTCCGTTAAGACAAAGACCTCGTCCTGTTTATAAAGATAGAACTTGCTTAAATTATTCAATTGGGAGATGTCCAGGAGTTTGTCAAGAAATAATATCCTCAGAAGATTATAAAAAAACTATGAAGCAAGTATCTATGATATTCCAAGGAAGGAACGATGATCTAGAAGTTTTTCTAGAACGAAAAATGAATCAATATTCCAATGATTTAGAATTTGAAAATGCTGCTAAAATAAGAGATCAAATTTCAGGTTTAAAATTATTAACTGAATCTCAAAAAATATCGATACCAGACTCATCAATTAATAGAGATATTTTTGGCATTGTTTCTGAAAATAACATCTCTAGTATTCAAATTTTTCAAATGAGGTCTGGTAAATTAATAGGAAGAATTGGATATTCTCAAAAAATTGATAATAGTGATGAGACAGAGATACTACAAAGAGTATTAGAAGAGCACTACATTAATGTTGAAGGAGTTGAAATACCATCAGAAATTTTATTGCAATTTAATCTTCCAAAACATAATACAATTGAAGAATGGTTAAGTGAATTAAGGCAGAAAAAGGTTAAGTTAATTATCCCAAAAAGAAATAAAAAGTTTGAAACCGTTGAAATGGTTTTAAAAAATGCAAAATTAGAATTAGAGAGGATCTTAAATGGAATTCAAGATAATGAATCTGCAATAGAAGACTTGACTCAAATACTTGAATTAACTAACCAGCCGAGAAGAATTGAAGGATATGATATTAGTCATATACAAGGAACAGATCCTGTAGCATCACAAGTAGTCTTTATAGATGGTATTCCATCCAAACAAAATTATAGAAAATATAAAATTAAAGATCCCAATATATTTATTGGACATAGTGATGATTTTGCCTCAATTTATGAGGTTATATACAGAAGATTTAAAAAATGGTCAAAATTTAAAATTGATGGTGGAGACATTAGTTCGATACAAGATAAGAAAAAAAGTACATTAGAAAATGATCTTCTAACAGATTGGCCAGATTTGATTATGATAGATGGCGGAAAAGGACAATTAAATGCAGCATTGAAGGCATTAAGACAATTAGATCTACATGAAGAAGTTAATATATGTTCTTTAGCAAAAAAAAATGAAGAGATATTCATACCAGGTTTTTCAAAATCTCTTGATACTGATCAAAATCAAAAAGGACTTCTATTACTTCGAAGAGTAAGAGATGAAGCACATAGATTTGCATTATCATTTCATAGAAATAAAAGATCTACTCGAATGAATAGATCTCAATTATCCCAAATACCAGGTTTAGGACCTTCACGTATTAAAGATTTGCTTGAGCATTTCAATTCAATTGATGCAATTAGAATTGCAAGCAGAGATGAACTTTCAAAAGTTAAAGGTCTTGGTATGCATTCAGCAAATGATATTTATAATTACTTTAATGAGTTATAAATATTGATTAATTTTTATAAATTTAAAATTATTCACTATTAAATAAGTATTTATATTGGTAATAGTTTATGAATTATATTTTATTAATTTGTCATCAGAAGCATATTTATGGTTTAAGTCTCTTCACATCATTGGTGTAATTGTATGGTTTTCTGGCCTTTTTTATTTAGTTAGGCTTTTTATATATCATGAAGAGTCAAGAACCATGCAAGATGATTTGAAGATTGCGTTTAATGATCAATATTCCTTGATGGAAAAAAGGCTTGCCAATATTATTACTACTCCAGGAATGATACTGGCTTTAAGTATGGCTATCTGTTTAGTAATTATGCAACCTGGATGGCTCAGTGAAAAATGGCTTCAGATAAAAATTTCTTTTGTTTTGGGCTTAGTCACATATCATGTTTACTGTTATAAAATTATGAACTCTTTACAGAATGGTACTTCAAAAATATCTGCAAAAAACCTTAGATTATTAAATGAACTTCCTACATTATTGTTATTTGTAATTATCCTATTAGTTATTTTTAAAAATAATTTCCCTACCAGTATTGCGACATGGAGTGTATTTGGACTAATAATATTTATGCTTTTATCTATTCAGTTATATGCAAAGATCAGAAGAAAAAATGAAGAATCTCTAAAGAATGGATAAGCAAGATTTAATAAAAATAACAGCAAATATAAATAAAGAAAGCTGTCCAGGCTTAGTAAATTTTCATTGTCATACGAAATTTAGTGATGGGAGCTTTGATCCAGAACAATTATTAGATCAAGCCTTTATTAATAAAATAAAATTTATATCCATAACAGATCATCACACTGTTAAAGCACATGATTTTATTGAACAAAATAATATACTTGAAAAATATCCAACTGATTCTTTTAAACTAATTTCTGGAATTGAAATAAACTGTTTACTTCTTGGATGCTTAGTTCACGTTATTGGATTAGGAATTAATATAAAAAGTACACATCTAACACCTTATATACAAGGTGAGTCCCCAATTGGGAATGATTTACACATCAATTCGGTAACAAAGGCAATCAGATTATCAGGAGGGTTATCTTTTCTTGCACATCCAGCGAGGTATAGAATTCCCTTTTATAAACTTATCCCTGAAGCTAATAAGCAGGGAATTGATGGGATTGAAGTTTGGTACGATTATGATTTAAGAGAAAGATGGCAACCAAGTAATTTTGTATGTTCAGAGATAAATAAAATAACAGAAAGCCTTAATATGCTTAAAACCTGCGGAACAGATAGTCATGGATATTCATTATTGGGCAGATAAACTAGTATTCGTTTTTCTCAATTTTGGCATCCGCCATATTAACAATCTAGATTTTGAATTCGTCAATAGCAATCCTATGCCTTTAGGACCTCCAAATTTATGTGCGGATAAACTTAATAGATCACAGTTAAGTTCTTTCCAATTAAAAATACCGTTACTTAATATCTGTGTCCCATCGATATGAAATAAAATATCTAATTCCTTACATTTAGTTCCAACTAATTGGACAGGTTGTAGAGTGCCTACTTCACTCTGACCCCAAATTAGCGAAACAAGATTTGTGTTATTTTTAATTACTTCATTAATGTTTGATATATTTATAATCCCATCTCTATTAACTGGCCATTTATAGATTTCCCACCCTTTTCTTTTTAGCTTATTTGCTGAAATTATTGTGGCTTGATGTTCAACATTAGAGATAACAACTCTTCCACACTTATATTTATCACTAAGATTACTAAATACTAATGATGTCGATTCTGAAGAGCCTGATGTAAAAACAATATCTTCTGTATTTGCATTTAATATCTTTGCTATTTTAAGTCTTATTTTCTCTAAGTATGTCGCACATCTAATTCCATATTTATAAGTTGAGGATGAATTACTCCAATAGTTTTTGTATGTAGAATTTATTTTATTTAATACATTCTTAGATAATGGAGTAGTAGATGCATTATCAAGATAAATATACTTATTGTCCATCTACTTTAGAATATATGTTCCAGAAAAAACTTTTTTTGCATTACCAGTCATCAAAATTTCATCTTCTGATCTAGACCAATTAATTATAAGATTACCTCCTGGTAGATTTATTACTGTTTTTGAATTACATAAACCTAGTTTGTATGCTGCCACATGTACAGCACAAGCTCCTGTTCCACAAGCTAATGTTGCTCCTGCTCCTCTTTCCCATACAAGTACGTTAATATTATCTCTATTTATTATTTGGGAAAAATGAACATTTGTTTTTTCAGGAAATAATTCATGTTTTTCAAACACTGGACCTAATAGTGAAAGTGATATTTTAGTTATATCTTGAAGAAAAAATATCAAATGTGGATTTCCCATCCCCACGGCATATCCCTGTTGTTCAAAATTCTTTTCTTTAAAGAGGCATGAAGGAATTGAATTGATTTTTGTATCTATTTTTGTTGGAATAGATTTAGTTTCTAATATTGGTTTTCCCATTTTTACAGTAATTTCGCCATTATTATATTGAGCAATTTTTATACCAGCTTTAGTTTCGATCCTATATTCAGAAACGCTATAAGAACCTTTATTGGAATTGTGTAGATATTGAACTAAACACCTGATACCATTTCCACACATTTGAGCCTCCGAACCATCTGAATTATAGATAATCATCTTTGCGTAATTATTACTATCAGGTTCCAATATGAAAATTACGCCATCACCACCTATACCGAATTGTCGATCACATAAATTTTTTATATCGATTGTTTTATCAGATAGAAATTTTTTGTAAATATTACTATTTCTGGAATCAATTATTATAAAATCGTTGCCATTACCATGATATTTTTCAAATATTATATTGTTCATTTAAAAATATATATCTAATAAATTTTAATTATAAAATAAAGCCTTTAACAATCTATTTCTTTTTATAGAATCAATATTAAAATAATATTTTACTAAATCTTAAATAAGTGATTACTTCTGAAAATACAGATAACAGAGCAACTAATTTATATAAACCATCTGATATTGAGGGTAAATGGCAGAAAATCTGGGAAGACGACAACTTATATAATACAGATGAGCAAGCAAGTAATAAAGAAAAATTTTATGCCTTATCCATGTTTCCCTACCCTTCAGGAAACCTTCATATGGGTCATGTGCGCAATTATGTAATAACAGACTTAATTGCACGATTTCAAAGGTTTCAGGGCAAAGTAGTGTTACATCCGATGGGTTGGGACGCATTTGGTTTACCTGCTGAGAACGCGGCGATAGAAAGAGGAATAAATCCTGATAAGTGGACTAAACAAAATATAGCTCATATGAAATCACAATTAAAATTATTAGGTCTTTCTGTTGATTGGGATAGAGAATTTGCCACTTGTGATGAAGATTATTACGTATGGACGCAATTTTTATTTTTGGAATTACATAAAGCTGGTCTTGTTTATCAAAAGGAGTCTGAGGTAAATTGGGATCCGATTGATAATACTGTTTTAGCTAATGAGCAGGTTGATTCAGAAGGCAGATCCTGGAGATCTGGAGCGATAGTTGAAAAGAAACTTTTAACTCAATGGTTTTTAAAAATTACTGATTATGCAGAAGAGTTATTGCAAGATTTAGAAAAATTAAATGAGTGGCCTGAAAGAGTTAAGATAATGCAGGAAAATTGGATTGGTAAATCAATAGGTACAAACATAAATTTTAGAATAAAAGAATTTAAAAAGGAAAAAATACAAGTATTCACAACAAGACCTGATACTTTATTTGGGGTAACTTATTTAGCAATATCAGTTAATCATCCTTTAATTAAAAAAATATCTGATAATAAAATTTTAAGTAAACTAGAAAATTTAAAAATCTATTTACAAGAAAGTAAAGATAAAGATCAAAAAAAAATTGGTATTCCAACAAATTTAATAGCTATAAATCCAATAAATTCAGAGGAAATTCCTATCTGGATAGCAAGTTATGTTCTTGATGAATATGGAACTGGAGCTGTTATGGGAGTCCCAGCACATGATGAAAGGGATTTTGAATTTGCCAAAATCAATTCTATTGATATTAAACAAGTAATTATTAAGGATAAAGATAAAATTACCAGCGAATTAACTAATGCTTTTACGGATAATGGTTTTTTAATTAACTCAAATAATTTTGATGGCTTAAATAATAGTGATGCCAAAAAACATATTTCAGAACATGGTGAACGAAATGGATGGGCTGAAAATAAAATTCAATTTCGTTTGAGAGATTGGTTAATTTCTAGGCAAAGATATTGGGGATGTCCAATTCCTATTATTAAGTGTACTAATTGTGGTTCTGTTCCAGTAAATAAAAAGGATATTCCAGTTAGATTACCAAATGAGATTAAAATATCCTCTAATAAAATTAATTCTCTAGGTAGTAATCAAAGTTGGATTAATACTACATGTCCAAAATGCGGTAATTTGGCGAGTAGAGAAACGGATACTATGGACACCTTCATGTGTTCATCATGGTATTTTTTAAGATATCCTTCATCAAAATCCTTAACAAAGCCATTCGAAAAAGACAAAATTAATAAATGGTTACCTGTTGATCAATATGTTGGAGGTGTAGAGCATGCAATTTTACATTTGCTTTATGCAAGATTTCTTACCAAAGCCCTAAGGGACAATAATCTTTTTGATATTGATGAACCATTTAAAAGGCTCTTGACACAAGGTATGGTTCAATCTGCAGCTTATAAAAATTCCATAACTGGAAAATATATCTCTCCAACTGATATTAAAGATATAACTAATCCAAAAGATCCAAAAGACAATTCAAAACTTGAAGTTCTTTTTGAAAAAATGTCAAAGTCAAAATATAACGGTATAGATCCTGAATCTGTAATAAAAAAATATGGAGCAGATACAGCAAGAATGTTTATTTTATTTAAAGCCCCTCCTGAAAAAGACCTCGAATGGGGAGATTCTGATGTAGAAGGTCAATATAGATTTCTATGTAGAATATGGAAACTTTTCTTAGATTACAGTAATAATGATATTACCCATGAAGCAGATAAATTTAAAAAAGAAAATGAAAGCTCATTATTAAAGTCTATAAATATTGCTATAAAAGAAATTTCTAATGATATAAAAAACAATCAATTTAATACAGCAATATCAGAATTAATGAAGTTTTATAATTCAATATCCTCGAACTTAAATCATGTAAATAAAGACTTAAGAAGAGAAGCTCTTATGAAATTTTGTATATTATTAGCACCATTTGCTCCTCATATTTCCGATGAAATCTGGCATTTAATTGGTAATTCAAAATCTGTAC
>QCUA01000032.1 GCA_003210915.1 Prochlorococcus sp. AG-676-L21
CATATCGGCAACATGTACATCTTCTGCCCCATCGGCACTGGTTGCTATTACCGTCTTCGACCAGCTTGGATTTGCAGATCCATTATTTTCGTACCAGGCAATCGTGTCATCTTCTACAGATGCAGAAACTATATCTAAATCTCCATCTCCATCGATATCTGCAACATAAATATTTTCTGCTCCATCTGCATTGGTAACAATATCTGTTGCTGTCCAGACTGTTGTTTCGTCATCTGTAATAACAACAGATCCAGTTGCATCACTGATAGTTGTATTAGATGGATTAGATAAAGTTAAAACTACTGATTCGTTATTTTCTGGAATTAAATCTTCTGCAACAGTAACTGTAAATGTTTTACTTGTCTCTCCTGCACTAAAGGTAAGTGTTCCATTTGTGGCAGTGTAATCAACTCCTGCTTGAGCCATTACACTTGTATCGTTATTACTAGCTACATCTGATTCATACCAGGCAATAGTATTGTCTGAATAAGAAGCAGAAAGGATGTCTAAATCTCCATCATTATCCATATCCGCTGCAAAAACATCATATGGTCCATCGGCACTTGTGGCTACAGTTGTTGTTGTAAATGTGGGATTGGCAGTACCACTATTTTCATGCCATCTAATAGTGTCATCAATAACGGAACCTGAGATGATATCCAAGTCTCCATCATGATCAACGTCCGCAATATGTACGTCCCAAGCTCCATCTGCATTGGTTACGATATTTGCTGTTGTCCAAGTGGGGTTTGCAGCACCATCATTTTCATACCAGGCAATGGTGTCATCTAAATAAGATGCAGAGACAATATCCATATCTCCATCGCCATCCATATCAGCGACATCAATATTATTTTCTCCATCTGCTGTAGTTGCAATATCAGCCGCTGTCCATGTTGGATCTGCCGCACCATTATTCTCATACCAAGCGATAGTGCTGTCATCCTGTGACGAAGAAACAATATCTAAATCACCATCACTATCCATATCTGCGAGATGAATACCGGTTGGATAGTCTGCACTTGTGGCAACAGTAGCAGCAGCCCAACTAGGATCAGCTGCTCCATTATTTTCATACCAGCGAATGGTGTCATCATCTGTTGATGCAGAGACAATATCAATATCTCCATCCCCATCCATATCACCTAAATGAACATCATTAGCACCACTTGCAGAGGTAGAAATATCAGCTGCGGTAAATGAGGGATCTGCTGCTCCATTATTCTCATACCAAGCAATTGTATTATCAGCATTTGACGCAGAAACTATATCTAAATCTCCGTCACCATCCATATCAGCGACATCAACATCTCTTGCATGCTGCGCAGTTGTGGCAATTGAAGTTTTAGACCAACTTGGATTAGCAGATCCATCATTTTCAAACCAAGCTATTTCATTACTTTCTACTCCTCCAGCAACAATATCTAAATCTCCATCACCATCAATATCTACGGCATGAAGATCATATGCCTGATTCATATTTGTTGCTATATCTGCAGCAGTGAATGTTGGGAACGAATCTGTCGCTGTTGTCGCGTAATCAATAGTGATTGTTTTTGCAGAGGCTGCAGATAAAGCAACAGTTACTGTTTTTGTTCCTGTCTGTTCTGTAATTGAGAAGATATCGCTATTGCTACCATCATTAAATTCAATGGTTGGAGCAGCATCATCATCAGTAATAGTTAATGTTGCTGTTGAATCACTAATAGTTGCATTTGTTGGACTGGATAAAGTTATAGTTGCTGTTTCGTTATTTTCATCTGTCGTATCTGCTAATACTGGGACATTAAATGTTCCAGTTGTTGATCCCGCAGAAATCGTTAACGTTCCAGAGGTTGCTGTATAGTCTGCCCCTGCAGTTGCTGTTCCATTAGATGTTGCATAGGCAACTGTTGCATCTACCGTTGATGTTCCGGAAAGAGTAACTGTAAAAGTTGCGTTGGCAGCATTTTCGTTTGACGTGGTTACATCTGCAATTGTCATACTTGGAGCAGAATCGTCATCAGTAATAGTTAGTGTCGCTGTTGAATCACTAATAGATGCATTTGATGCATTAGATAAGGTTATAGTTGCTGTTTCATTTCCTTCGTAATTGGTATCTGCGAGTACAGGAACATTGAATGTTCCACTAGTAGCACCAGCAGAAATTGTTAATGTTCCAGAAGTTGCCGTGTAGTCAGATCCTGCTGTTGCTGTTCCATTAGATGTTGCATAATCAACTGTTATATCTTTTCCAGAAGCTGCAGAAAGAGTCACTGTAAATGCAGAATTTGCAGCATTCTCATTACCAGCTGTTACATCTGCAATTGTTAAACTCGGAGCTGCATCATCATCAGTAATAGTTAGTGTCGCTGTTGAATCACTAATAGATGCATTTGATGCATTAGATAAGGTTATAGTTGCTGTTTCATTATTCTCATCAGTAGTATCTGCGAGTACAGGAACATTGAATGTTCCAGATGTTGATCCGGCAGATATCGTTAAGGTTCCGGATGTAGCGGTGTAATCTGCTCCCGCTGTTGCAGTTCCGTTAGATGTTGCATAGTCAACAGTTACATCTCTTCCAGAAGCAGCAGAAAGAGTGACTGTAAATGTATGGTTAGCAGCATTTTCATTTGAGGCAGTTACATCAGCAATACTTAAACTCGGAGTTGCATCATCATCAGTGATCGTTAAGGTCGCTGTCGAATCACTAATAGATGCATTTGATGCATTGGATAAAGTTATAGTTGCTGTTTCATTAGCCTCATCAAGCGCGTCAGCAAGAACCGGAACATTAAATGTTCCAGAGGATGCGCCAGCAGAAATTGTTAATGTTCCTGAGGTTGCTGTGTAATCTGCTCCTGCTGTTGCAGTTCCGTTTGATGTCGCATAATCAACCGTTATGTCTTGATAGGAAGTTCCAGAGAGACTAACCGTAAATGTAGAGTTTGCAGCATTCTCATTAGATGCGGTTACATCTGCAATTGTGATACTTGGAGCTGCATCATCATCAGTAATCGTTAATGTCGCTGTTGAATCACTAATAGTTGCGTTAGATGCATTGGATAAAGTTATCGTCGCTGTTTCTGCCAATTCATCATTAACATCTGCAAGAACAGGAACATTAAAGGTTCCAGATGTTGTACCTGCTGCAATTATTAAAGTTCCAGATGTTGCGGTGTAATCTGCTCCTGCTGTTGCAGTTCCGTTTGATGTCGCATAATCAACAGTTATATCTCTTTTTGCTGCAGCAGAAAGGCTGACTGTAAATGTAGAGTTTGCAGCATTTTCATTGGAGGTGGTTACATCTGCGATTGTTAATAGATGATTACCTGCCGCACCATGGTTTTCGTACCAGGCAATCGTGTCATCGTTGTGAGATGCAGAAACTCCATCTAAATCTCCATCTCCATCTAAATCTGCAATAAATACATTCTCCGCCCCATTCTTTGCAACCGTTGTACTTTGGATTAACGTCCAGCTTGGCGATGATGCTCCATCACTTGCATACCAAGCAACCTTATCAGCAGAACTTGCTCCAACTACTCCATCATTTCCTGCAATCCCAATATCTAAATCTCCGTCCCCATCAATATCTTTTACATCTAAACCAATTGGAGTATCAAAGGAAGTAATGATATCAGAAGCAGTAAAGGTAGGATCTGCAGCTCCATTATTTTTAAATAAAACAACCTTATCTCCAATAGCAGAAGAAGCGAGAATATCTATGTCTCCATCTGCATCCATATCTTCTGCATAAACCTGATATGCCCCATCAATATTGGTAGCTATATCTGCTGCAGTGAATGTTGGATTCGCTGCTCCATTGTTTTCGTACCAGGCAATCGTATCGTCGTTATAAGAAGAAGAAAGAATATCTATATCTCCATCTCCATCAATATCAGCTAAGAAAACTCCATTAGCACCATCTGCATTAGTAGCTATATTTGCAGCTGCCCATGAGGGATTAGCAGCTCCATCATTTTCATACCAAGCGATAGTGTCATCAACAACAGATGCAGAAACAATATCTAAATCTCCATCACCATCTAAATCAGCGACCTGAACATCATATGCTCCATCTGCACTAGTCGCGATATTGGCTGCAGTAAATGTAGGATCTGCTGCTCCATTGTTTTCGTACCAGGCAATTGTGTCATCATTTTCTGAGGCAGAAAGAATATCTAAATCTCCATCGCCATCCATATCTGCAATAGTTATTTCTCTTACTGAATCCGCATTAGTATCTATAGTTGCCGCTGTAAAGGATGGATTAACGTTGCCATCGTTTTCATACCATCTAATAGTGTCATCATGAATAGAACTTGCAACGATATCCATATCACCATCACTATCCATATCTGCAACATGGACGTCATAAGCTCCATCTGCACTTGTTGTGATTATTGTTTCTGTGAATGAAATCGTATCGTCATCATTTATTAATACAGAACCAGATCCATCATTAATAGTTGCATTACTTGGATTAGACAATACAACTTGTACAGCTTCATTATTCTCTGTGATTAGATCTTCTTTTACAGTGACAGTGAAGGTCTTAACTGTTTCACCTGCAGCAAAAGTTACGCTTCCACTAGTAGCTGTATAGTCATCATCTACTTGCGCATATACTCCAACATCATTATTACTAGCTACATCTGATTCGTACCAAGCAACTGTATCATCGTCATGCGATGCTGAAATAATATCTAAATCACCATCACTATCTATATCCGCAATATGGATGTCATATGCTTTATCTGCACTTGTAGCGATAGTAGTTCCTGACCAACTGGGGTTAACCTTCCCATCATTTTCGTACCAAGAGATTGAATTATTATTTGATGTTGCTGCTCCAATATCTAGATCACCATCATGATCTATATCAGCAATATATATATCTCTAACTACTCCAATATTTGTAGCAATATCTGCAGCAGTGAATGTTGGATTTACTGCTCCATCGTTTTCATACCAGGCTATTGTATGGTCATTAGCAGAACCTGAAATAATATCTAGATCACCATCTCCATCGATGTCTGCAACTTCGACATCATGAGCACTATCTGCAGTAGTAGCAATATCTGCAGCAGTGAATGTTGGATTTGCTGCTCCATCATTTTCATACCAAGCTATTGTGTCGTCTTCCGCAGAGGCGGAAATAATATCTAGATCACCATCACCATCTATATCTGCAATTGTGACTCCTAGAGCACCATCCGCTGTTGTTGCAATATCAGCGGCAGTAAATGTTGGATTAGCTGCTCCATCGTTTTCATACCAAGCAATTGTGTCGTCGTTATAAGAAGCCGAAACGATATCTAAATCACCATCACCATCTATATCTGCAACTTCTACATCTCTTGCACTATCTGCAGTAGTAGCAATATCAGCGGCAGTAAATGTTGGATTTGCTGCTCCATCGTTTTCATACCAGGCAATTGTATCGTCATCCATAGAAGCAGAAATAATATCTAAATCTCCATCTCCATCTAAATCTGCAACATGTACATCATTTGCACTTTGAGCACTTGTCGCGATATCTGCTGCAGTGAATGATGGATTAGCGGCACCATCATTCTCATACCAGGCAATTGTGTTATCTAATTTAGAAGCAGAGATAATATCTAAATCTCCATCTCCATCAATATCACCTACATGCACATCCCTTACATAATCAGCACTAGTAGCTATATCTGCAGCAGTAAATGTAGGGAAAGAATCAGTTGTTGACGTCGCATAATCAACAGTGATCGTTTTTGCAGATGCAGCTGATAATCTTATATCTACTGTTTTAGTTCCGTCAGCTTCTGTTATTTGATAAATATCCGAACCATTAGAATCAAAGAAACTTAAGGTAGGAGCCGCATCATCATCAGTGATTGTTAATGTCGCCGTTGAATCGCTAATAGTTGCGTTGGTTGCATTAGATAGAGTTATCGTTGCTGTTTCATTATTCTCATCAGTAGTATCTGCGAGTACAGGGACATTAATTGTTCCAGAAGTAGCACCTGCAGAAATCGTTAATGTTCCAGATGTTGCTGTGTAGTCAGATCCTGCTGTTGCAGTTCCATTTGATGTCGCATAATCAACCGTTATGTCTTGATAAGATGTCCCAGATAGACTTACTGTAAATGTTGCATTAGCAGCGTTTTCATTAGATGTGGTTACATCTGCAATTGTGATACTTGGATTTGGGTCGTCATCAGTGATCGTTAATGTTGCTGTTGAATCACTGATAGTTGCATTTGATGGATTAGACAGAGTGACTGTTACTGTTTCATTATTTTCCTTATTACTATCTGCAAGCACAGGGACATTAATTGTTCCAGAAGTAGCACCTGCAGAAATCGTTAAAGTTCCAGATGTTGCTGTGTAATCTGCTCCCGCTGTTGCTGTTCCATTAGATGTCGCATAGTCAACAGTTACATCTTTATCTGAAGCATGATTTAAAGAAACTGTTAAAACTGCGTTACCTGCAGTCTCATTAGAAGTAGTTAAATCACTTATCAAAATTTGTGTTGAACCTACATTTTGATACCAAGCGATAGTGTCATCATTAAAAGACGATGAAACAATATCTAAATCACCATCTCCATCAAGATCTGCAAAATCAACTCCAGTAGCTAAATCAGCATTAGTACTAACAACTGATTTTGTCCATGTAGGATTTAATGCTCCATCGTTTAGAAACAGTGCAATTGTATCGTCATACAAAGAAGCAGTAATGATATCCAAGTCGCCATCAAAATCGATATCACCCACACGCACATCTTCAGCTCCGTCAACATTTATAGCTATATCAGCAGCAGTCCAAGTAGGATCGAGGGCTCCATTATTTTCGTACCAAGCGACAGTATCATCATCCATTGAGACGGAAACAATATCTAAATCTCCGTCATTATCTAAATCTGCCAAATCAATACTTTCTGCACCGTCAGCACTCGTTGCAATATCTGAAGCAGTAAATGTTGGATTTGCCGCTCCATTATTTTCATACCAAGCGATTGTGTTATCTATACCGGAAGCGGAGACAATATCTAAGTCTCCATCTCCATCCATATCCGCAATTTTTACATCTTGAGCTCCATCTGCACTGGTTGCTATATCAGCCGCGGACCAAGATGGATCTGCAGCTCCATCATTCTCATACCAGGCAATTGTATCGTCATATTGAGAAGCAGAAATAATATCTAAATCCCCATCTCCATCTAAATCTGCTACGAAAAGATGATGAGCAAAATCAGCACTAGTTGCTATATTTGCAGCTGTAAATGATGGATTAGCTGCTCCATTATTTTCATACCATGCGATTGTGTCATCTAGAGATGAGGCGGAGACAATATCTAAATCTCCATCACCATCCATGTCTGCAACATGTATAGCAGATGCACCATCAGCACTAGTCGCTATATCAGCGGCTGTAAATGTTGGGTTCGCTGAGCCATTATTTTCGTACCAAGCAATTGTGTCATCATTAACAGAAGCAGAGATAATATCTAAATCGCCATCACCATCCAAATCAGCAATAAAAACATCATGAGCACCATCTGCAGATGTTGCTATATCAGTATGAAGGAAACCAATAGTATCATTAGCAGCTATGGATAAAACTCCCAAAGAATCGCTTATTGTTGCGTTTTCTGGGCTTGAAAGAGTAACTGTTAAATCTTCTTTATTTTCAGGATACGAATCTTCTTTGATAGAGATATTTATTGAAGCAGTTGTCTCCCCAGGATTAAAAGTAATTGTTCCACTTGAAGAGGTATAGTCTTCTCCACTTTGCGCGATTGTGTTAAAAGAACTATTGGAATGCCTCCCGTTATTGGCATGGAAATAAAAGCCGTCATCTTCATAAGATCCTGAAAAAATATCTATATCGCCATCTTGATCAAAATCACCTACCTTGACTTCCATTGGGCCATCGACACTGGTAGTAATAACCTTTTTGGTCCAGCTTGGATTTACAGCTCCAGTATTCTCATACCAAGCAATTGTGTCGTCATTGTATGAGGCAGAAACGAGATCTATATCTCCATCTCCGTCTATATCAGAAGCTAAAACATCTCTTGCACTATCTGCACTTGTATCAATATCTGCTGCTGTCCAGCTGGGATTTGCAGAGCCATCATTTTCATACCAGGCGATCGTATCGTCATTATCAGATGCCGATAGGATATCCATATCACCATCCAAATCGACATCAGATAAAAATATTGAATGTACTCCATCAGCTGATGTTGCGATATCTGCTGCAGTCCAACTAGGATCTGCTGCTCCATTATTTTCATACCAAGCGATGGTGTCATCGTTGGAAGAACCAGAAACTATATCTAGATCACCATCCCCATCCATATCTGCAACATGAACATCATGGGCATTATCTGCAGTAGTTGCAATATCTGCTGCTGTAAATAATGGATCTGCTGCTCCATTATTTTCGTACCAAGCAATTGTGTCGTCTAGATAAGAGGCAGAAACTATATCTAAATCCCCATCTCCATCCATATCTGCTACGTGTACGTCATAAGCTCCATCAGCACTTGTTGCTATAACATTTTTTGTAAATCCATTACCTGAACCATCTGATTCATACCAAGCAATTGTGTCATCATTCCTTGAGGCAGAAACTATATCTAAATCTCCATCTTTATCAAGGTCGATAATAAATATATCTTCTACTCCATCAGCAGAAGTTGATATATTGTTGCCTTGCGTATAAGCATTTCCAGGAAGTGCTGGGTTAGCATTTGAAACCCATCCAATAGTGTCATTAATACTTGAGGCATAAACAAAATCAAGCGTGCCATTACCATCAAGGTCAACTATCTCAATATCTTCAATTCCATCTGCATATTGAGTAAAAATTTGCGCAGTACTGAAAGATAAAGTTTCATTGGAGGTGGCATAGTTTACCGTTACAGTTTTAGCTGATGCAGAAGATAAAGTTGCTGTTAAGGTGCCATTCCCACTCTCGCTATTAGTAGTTACATCATTAATAGAAATTGATGGCGCATCATCATTATCATTTATCGTTAGAACCCCAGTTGCATCTTCAAAAGTTCCATTTTTTGCATTAGATAAATTTAAATTTAAGGTCTCATTATTTTCATCTAATGAATCATCTAAAACCGCAACTTTTATCTCTCCTGATGTTTCTCCTGCTGAAATAGTTAAAGTTCCAGAAGTTGCCGTATAATCTGATCCAGCTATTGCAGTCCCATTAGAAGTTGAATAATCAAACAAGACATCAACTGTTGTAGATTCTGAAAGACTTACTGCAAAACTTACATCGCCACTTATTTCATTTGTAATTACATCAACTATTGATATGGTCGGAATAAGTGGCTTTATGGGTTCTTTATCAATAATTATTAGGGTTTCATCGCTTGAAAACTCTACCGATTCTTCGAATGATATTTCTATCGAACTTGAGGAAAAAGAAGTTTCAGAGAAAAAGCCAGTATCCGGATTAAATACTAAGTTGTAATAATTTCTTTCTGAATAAGAAAAATCTATATCTCTATCAAATGATAGATTTTCATCCATTGAATAAAATAAATCTGATTCGTCGCTGCTAATAAATAAAGTTTCTTGATTAGATAAATCTAATGATTCTGAAATAGAGAGATCAAGATCAAGATTGTAAATAATTGTTTGAGTGTAATATCCTGTAATAGCGTCATAAGAGAAATTTTCGAAGAGAGTATCGCTATATGAAAGATCTATATCTCTATCAAAAGATAGTGAGGATTGAGAGTTGAAAAAGGTATTTGAAAAACCCTGATCTCCAGTCAGAGGATTCTGAGTTGGTTGTGTAAAAAATATAGTTGTATCTGTATCAATATCAAGAGATTCTGAATAATCTAAATTTATATCTAAAGTTGAGAAATTTGTATCAGAAAATGACCCAGTAAAAGGAGAATAATAGGATTGATTAAATTCTATTAATTCAAAATCAAAGTCTAATGAAGATGAATATTTAGCATTGAAACTTGAGTCAACAAAAACTGTGCCTTCACTATCAAAAATATTTGTATTTTGATCATCATTTTTATTTATTTCTTTATTTTTTTCGTTGCTATTATTCCATGGCAAAACATTCTGTAACCTTTCAAAAAAGCCAGGAGAAGAATTAGATGATTGCCCTGCTGAATCTGTTATAAAATCTCCTAAATAGAATTCTATTTCTCTATATTATTTTATCCACTTTTCCTTAACTGAATTAATCGATACTAAAGAATGCATACAAAAATTTATCGTTTTTTTACTTTTTTAATTTTTGATACCTTTTAATGAATCAAATGCCCTATCAATTGCATCCGTTAAAAGACTTATAACTGGCTTATCTCTAACTTTAAGATTCACTGAAACGCTTTGACCAGATCTTATTTTATAAGTATTTCCATTTTTAATTAAATACTGCTGGGAAAGATTTATATATGCTGGGAATCTTGGCTCAGGATTTTGATAATCAGAAGGAAGAACTTCATCTCCAACAAATTTCAAATTGCCTTTTATTGAACCAAATTGAGTAAAAGGATATGCATCTATCCTAATGTCTGCTTCCATTTTATTTTTTACAAATCCAACATCATTATTTGAGAGGAAGACCTTAGCTTCAACATCTCCATCAGGAACTATATTCATTAAATTCTCACCCAATGTAGAGGCATAACCTATGCTTTGAGGTATTAAATTAAATACTTTACCTTTAACAGGAGATAAGATAATTGTCTTTTTTTTATCAAAATTAATTTCTTTAATTTTAGCTTCAATTTGTTTAACTTCAAAATTGACTTCATTTACCTTCTTCTCCTGTTGCAAATATTGAATCATTTGTATCCCACCAATTTCAGCTAAAGTAGCGACTTCTTTTAAAATATTTTCCTCTATTTTTTTAGACATTATTAATTCTTCTAGTTTTGCTTTTAAGCTTTCTTCCCTAGCGAATAAAACGTTCGAATCAAATTCAATTAGTTTATCTCCCTTATTTACACTTTTACCTTCTGATATATTTATCTTGCTAATAATACCTGAGATAGGAGATTTAATTGGTCTTTCTGCTCCAACAGCTTGGAGTTCCCCTCTTGCAATAACGACTTCATCTATCCTTGCAAAAAAGGCAAAAATTAGTCCAAAACCAAAACTACTTGCAATGGACCAAACAAGCATCTTTGTCCATTTTGGAGGTTGTTTATAAACTAGATCTTGGCCAGTTGAATTTAAAAAATAATCATCAGAATTTAATTTTGAATCTTGACTCTTTTTTTTCATATTCTTATTTGCCTCTTTCTTCAAAAAGAGATTTATAGCGCCCCTCTAACATAATGAGTTCATTATGATTACCTTTCTCAACAATTGATCCATTATGCAAAAAAAGAATTTGGTCAGACTTAATAAAATTACTCAATCTATGGCTTATAAATATCACTGTTTTTTCCTCAGAAATATTTAAAAGATTTTTTAAAATAACTTTCTCAGAATTAACATCTAAAGAACTAGTAGCCTCATCCAATAATAATAATTTTGGATTTTGTAGGAACATTCTTGCCATTGCAATTCGTTGGCGTTGTCCGCCAGATAAATTTGATCCTCTTTCTCCCACCTGTGAGCTATAACCAGAAGATAATTTCTGAATAAAGTCATGCGCATCTGCTAATTTTGCAGCATTAGATATCTCATTAAAGCTTGAATCAGGTTTAGCTAAAGCAATATTTTGTTGAACAGTCCCTTTAAATAAAATACTATCCTGAGGGACTACTCCAATCTGTGACCTAAGAGAATAAAGATTTACTTTAGAGATATCAAAATCATCAATCCTTATAGTTCCTTCTGATGGAATTAAGATTTGATTTATCAGTTTTAATAAAGTACTTTTGCCAGAACCGCTCTCGCCGGCAACACCTATAAAACTTCCAGGTTTAATATCAAAATTGATATTTTTTAATATTAAAGGACTTGAATCTGAAAACCTGAAATTTATATTATTAAATTCAATTTTTCCTTCTAATGGAGGCATGGGAGGCAGATCTTTACCAATTATTTCTATCTCTTGAGGATTATCAATAATATCTGAAATTCTTTCTAGAGATAATGATGTTTCTTGAAAGTTTTGCCACATCGTGGTCAACCTTAATATTGGACCGGTTACATATCCAGATAAAATTCTAAATGCTATCAATTGACCAATTGTTAATTTCCCTTGCAAGACCAAAACAGCACCGGCCCAAATAACTAAAAGTCCTGATAATTGCGATAGGAAATTACTTGCGGAGCCAGAAATAGATCTTGTTACAGTATTTTTAAAACCAGCCTGCATTTGCTTTCCATATAATTGCGACCACTTCCATTCACTTGGGATTTCAATTCCTTGACCTTTTATTGTATCTAAGCTTGAAATTGTCTCTACCATATGGCTTTGCAAATTTGCATTAGCTATATTTTTCTCTCTAATTTGACGACGAATAATTGGAGAGATTGAAAAGGTTAACAAAATAAAAAAGGGAATTACAGCTAGCGCTACAAAAGTAAGTTGTATTGAATAAATCATCATTACTGCAATATAAATAAAAGAAAAAACAACATCTAAAACAAGCGTAAGCGCAGTGCCTGTAAGAAATTCTCTGATTTTTTCTAATTCACTTAATCTGCTACTAGTTTCTCCTACTGTTCTCTTTGAAAAATAATTGGATGGTAACCTTAACAAATGATTTATTATTTTTCCACCAAGAGACAGATCTATCCTATTAGTTGTATCTGAAAATAAATAAGTTCTTAATGAAGACAAAAGTGCTTGAACAAGAGCCATTGAAATCAATAACGTACCTAGCACATTAAGACTTGAAATATTTCCTTGATTTATTACTGCATCAATTATTTGTTGAATCAAAAGAGGATTAAAAAGTGCCAACAATTGGACAAAGAAGCTCGCTAAAACTACTTGAATTAAGGTTACTTTATGCTTTTTAATTGATGGTATAAACCAAGAGAATCCAAACCTATTTTTTGGAGAGGATGGTGTCTTTTCAAGGAAAAGAAACTTTAAATCATTTTTATTAATAATCTTTTCTAATTGATTAATTTCGATCCAGTATGGTTTTTGTGAAGGGTCTCCAATATAAAATTGATTATTTTTATATTCCCAAAGAATTAAAGGCTTTTCTTCAAAAATAAATACAGCTGGAAGGGGTATTCTTTTTATTAAACTTTTCGAATCTGGTTTTAGAGGAGTTGTTCTTAAACCAAGAAAGTTTATTAAAGCAGCTAATTTAGATAGATTTATTTTATCTTGATCCGAAAAACTATTTTGATCATCAATTATTCTTTTCAAGATATCTTTTTTGAAAGGCAAATCAAAAAATCTTGATAACATCCTCAGACAGGCTAAAACGCTTTGGCTATTTCCAGTTCCATTAAAGTTTGGAAAGTTATCTTGTTCACCAATACTTCCAAACATATCTGCTAGGGCATCTTTTGTATTAGATAATTCATCTTGTCTAATATTATTTACAATTTGCTTAGGATTAGATTCGAAAGATAACTTTTTTTTGCCTGAAAAGATAGAAAGTTTTGATAGTTCAATCATTCTTGCTGGCATTCCTCCTGTAACTTCAAACAATTCAGTATCTTTTATAAAATCGCCTTCATTGTAATTCTTGATGTTATTAGAGGAGATAAACATACTCTTAGATTTATTCTTTAGACTATGCTTGCCAGGATTAAATAAGTTAACTTTAATATTTTTATTTTTATTAAAATTTTCTAGATTTTGAATTAAATCCTTATTTTTTATCTTTAATTGATCTTCTAGTTTAATCAAAATTTTTAAATACTCATATTTACTAATAGCAGAGAAATAGTTAAATTTTTGGTGATCACTTTTCAAATAATTCAAAAAATCATCTTTCAAAATAAACTTTGCTTCTAAATAAGTTGAAGCCTTAATAGCAACTTCATTTGTTCCACAGAGTATTTGTTCAGCCCCAACAATATCATTAGTTTTAAATCTCTCTATAGTAGATATATTACTATTTTTATCTTTATAAATTGATCTTAATTCGCCTTTATTAATTAGTAAAATACCACTAGGCATTTGATTAAAGTCACAAAACACTTGACCAATTGAAAAAACAACTTTCTCAGATTTTGCTAAGAATAATTTTTTTAGTTCTTCTTGTATTTCATCAATCTTTTTCATATAAAATTTTTAATTTTTATATAAATTAAATTTAGTTCCATCCCAACAATAAATATTATTTTTTTCAATTATGTAATTTTGACAATTAACATTAGATATTATTTCATTAAATTGTTCTTCAGAATTC
>QCUA01000033.1 GCA_003210915.1 Prochlorococcus sp. AG-676-L21
ACTGATTAACTTCATTTTTACTTAATGTAAAAGTTATCAAATAAATAATAGTAAAGTATGCATGTAAAGAAAAAAATTCTTTTGGTTTTAAAGCGGGCCATCTCAACGTATTTCCCAAAAAATATAAAAACCCTGTCATAAATTTAAATTAATTAGTAAAGCGGAAATTAAATATAAACCTAATCCCTTTTAGATATAAATCACACCAAAATTTACTTAAGATAATAATTAAAAAAAAATTAAAAAATTATTTCTATTCGTAATATCTGGACAGCAATACAAAAATACGTTTATACTTAAAAGGTAGCTATTGCTACATTTCGTTCACCTTCTTTAGAAGGCGCAGTTCGAGTCATACCAGGGAACGGGGGATGGCCGTTTTGTCACATCGAAACATGACTACTTTAACTTACAGAGGTAAAAACTACGTTCAAAACAAAAAGGCTGCTAATAAGCAACCTGTTGAACTTACCTACCGAAGAAACGTATACACCAATAGATTGGATGACGCTTCTTCAAGTAATGAAAAGGCAGAATTAAATTACAGAGGTGCTAACTACACTAAATAATTTAATTCAAAAAATAAAAACCCCTTCTTAGGGGTTTTTTTTGGCTATATTTATTAATAATGACAATTATTTAATGTCAAGCGATTGCTGCAATACTGATGAGTCAAATAAAAATTTGAAAGGTCTTGATCATAAAGATGCTATTCAAGAAAGGTATGGTTCTGCTGCATTAGAAAAAGAAAGTTGTCTATGCACACCTGTTGGTTTTAATCCTGTTTTACTTGAAGCAATTCCTGAAGAAGTTATTGAGAGAGATTATGGATGTGGTGATCCAACAAAATATGTAAAGAAAAATGATATTGTTTTAGATCTTGGTAGTGGGAGCGGCAAAAATGCCTTTATTTGTTCTCAAATTGTTGGTGAAGAGGGGAAAGTAATTGGGGTTGATCAAAATCCTGATATGCTTAAATTATCAAGATATGCTTCCAAAAAATTTTCAGAAAAGATAGGTTTCATCAATACAGAATTTCTTGGAGGGTCAATTGAAAATCTCGATGAATTAGATAAAGATTTAAATCCATTAATCGCAGACAAATCAGTTGATATCATTTTAAGTAATTGTGTTTTAAATTTAGTAAATCCTGAATCTAGAAAAAATCTTTTAAGAAATATAAAAAGAGTTCTTAAAGATAATGGAAGAATAGCCATAAGCGATATTGTCTCAAGTAAAAAAGTTCCTTTAAGATTGCAAAATGATCATGATCTATGGACAGGATGTATTAGTGGAGCGTGGTATGAGCCAGAATTTCTAAATGATTTTAAAGATCTAGGTTTTAAAAACTTAGAATTCGCGGAGAGAAGTAATGAACCTTGGAAAGTTATTGAAGATATTGAATTTAGAACAGTTACTTTAGTAGGGAATATTTAGAACTTCTCAAGAAATTTAATTTTAAAATTTGAATGACAATTAATTTAAGAGATCAAATACCTGCATTAAAAAATAAATATTACTTCAATTATGGAGGTCAAGGACCATTACCACAATCTTCTCTAGAAGCAATAGTTAAAACTTGGGAAATTATTCAAGATTTAGGACCATTTACAAATGATATGTGGCCTTTTATTTATAAAGAAATATTGACCACAAAAAGAATTATTGCGCAAAAATTAGGTGTTAATTCAAAAAATGTAGCTTTAACTGAGAATATCTCTTCTGGAATGATTTTGCCTTTTTGGGGTATAAAAGTAGAAGAGGGAGAAGAATTGTTAATAAGTGACTGTGAACATCCTGGAGTAGTAGCTGCAAGTAGAGAATTTTGTAGAAGAAATAAATTAATATTCAAAATTTTACCAATCCAAAAAATTAAAAATCTAAACGACGAAAATATGATTTTAGAGATTTCAAAAAATCTAAATAGTAAGACTAAGATCCTAATTATTTCTCATATTTTGTGGAACTTTGGATATAAAATTCCTTTAAAACAAATTTCTATCGAATTAAAAAATAATAGAGAAAATTCTTATCTACTTGTTGATGGTGCTCAAACCTTTGGTCATATAAAAATTGAAGATGAAGTTTTTTATTCTGATCTATATTCCATAACTTCTCATAAATGGGCATGTGGTCCTGAAGGACTTGGAGCTATTTATGTCTCAAATAGATTTATTCATGAAACAGATCCAACAATAATTGGTTGGAAATCATTAAAAAAAGAACAAGGAATTTATGAACCTTCAGATAATCTTTTTCATGAAGATGCAAGAAAGTTTGAAGTAGCTACCTCTTGTATTCCTTTACTTGCAGGTCTCCGGAATTCTTTAGATCTTTTGGATAAAGACTGCACTGAAAAAGAAAAAAGCAAAAATATCAAAAGATTAAGTGGAAAACTTTGGGATAGTTTAAGTCAATTTAAAGAAATTGAACTAGTTTTAGAAAAAAAATACTTAAATGGGATAGTTAGTTTTAATATCGAAAATATTGAAGATAAGGACAAATTTGTGAAGAAACTTGGAGAAAAGAAAATTTGGATTAGAGTTTTAGAAGACCCAAAATGGTTTAGAGCATGCGTGCATCAGATGACAACAAACGATGAAATTGATTTACTTTCTGAAGAAATAAAAAAATTACCAGGGAATTTCTGAGCTATCCCATGCAATAAATTTTCCGGTAGATGCTGGTGATTGATTTTTAATAATATCGATCAAGAATTGGGACGATTTTTCTGTACTAAATAATTTATGTTCTGGAACAAATTTATGAAAAGGTCTAGATAAATCAGTATCTACTGTCCCTGGATGAAGCAATGTAATAGTAGCTTTTGGAAAACGTCTAGCCCACTCAATACTTAAAGATTTAAAAAACTGATTTTGCGCAGATTTTGCAGCTCTATATGAATACCAACCTCCAGTTTGATTATCTCCAATGCTTCCTACTCTTGCACTTATACTCGCAAAATTAAAATCACTATCTTTTGGTATAAATTCTTCAATAGCTTTAGCTAATAAAATAGGAGAAAAGGCATTTATTGAAAAACTTTCCATCATATTTTTTTTATCAAGATGTTGTAATCTTTTTTCTGGCTTAAGATTTTCACTATGAAGTCTTCCAGTAGCGTTAACTACCAATCTTAATTTTGAAGAATGATTCGAAATTTTACTTTTAAAATGCAAAAGTGATTGAGAATCCTCTATGTCTAATTCCCAAAAAGAATTAAATCGACTTTTTCTTCCACACAAAACGACATCCAATTCTTTTTCACTTTTGCTAAGATCTGAAGCAAGTTGGGTACCAATTCCACCAGAGCCTACAACCAAGGCTAACCCTTTCATCTTATTAAAAATAACTTAATTGATTCTAAGAAACTTTTCTTGTGATTTGCGTAAAGATCTTTCTTGTTTGATTAGGAAATTTTATTGAGATTTACTTTTTTCTTTTAATAATTTATAAGCTATTTCCCTATCATCAAAATCAATAACTTTATCATTGAGAATTTGATAATCTTCATGACCTTTTCCTGCAATTAGAACAATATCTTCTTTATTAGCAAATTTGATAGATTCATTTATTGCTTTAAATCTATCAATCTCTATTGTTATTTTTTCTCTTTTTTCTATACCCATCAAAATATCATTAACTATCTTTTGTGGTTCTTCTGATCTTGGATTATCTGATGTTATAAACACGTGATCAGAAAACTCTTCAGCTATTGAACCCATTAAAGGCCTTTTACTACGATCTCGATCTCCTCCACAGCCAAAAACAGTAATAAGTTTCCTTTTACAAAGTTTTTTAATTGATTGCAAAACTTTTTTTAATCCATCAGGCGTGTGGGCATAATCAATAATTACTGTTGGAAGTGATCTTGAAACGTCATCATTTTCAATTTCTATTTTCTCCATTCTCCCAGGAGCACCAGGAAAAAATTGTATTAACTTTGATAAATCTTTTAAAGAGAAATTAAGTTTATACAAAATTGTAATTGCTTGAATCGCATTCATTAAATTAAATTCACCAACAAGTGGAACAAAAAGTTTAATTTTTTCCTTAGGTGTATGAAAAATACAGGTGGAGCCACTTTCAGAAAATTTTTTATCTGTTACGAAAAAAAAATCATCATTTTCAAATTCACTGTCAGTAATCTTTGTCGAGACTAATGAAGATCCTTTTTCAAGATCAGATGATAATTTAGATATCCAAGGGTCATCATGATTTAATACAGAAATTCCCTCCTTTTCTTTTAAGTAAGGTGGGAAAAATAATTTTCTTTTTGTTTGAAAATAAGATTCCATATCTGAGTGATAATCAAGATGATCTTGAGTTAAATTAGTAAAAATAGCCGCCTCAAATTCGCAGCCTGATATCCTGTTTTGATCAATAGAATGAGAACTTACCTCTAGTATCGCAAATTCAGATTCTGCCTCAACAGCAGCATTTAATTTCTTTTGAAGTTTATCAGCGAAATCAGTTGTATGAGAAGCCACTTCAGAGAAGCCAGGCCATCTATTGAACAAGGTCCCAAATAATGCAGTCTTTTTCCCTAAATTTTTTAAAAGATATTCCAATAAAAAAGTAATTGTCGTTTTTCCATTTGTACCCGTAACACCAATAAGTTTAAGTTTTCTTGAAGGCCTATTCCAAAACTCAGCGACTATTTGACCAAAAATATAATCTAAATTATCCTCTATAACCAAAACCCTTTCTCTGTCAAAAGATCTAATATTCTGTTTTGCAGAAGATCCAATAATGGCAGCCTTCGCACCATTTTCAATAGCCTCTCTCCAATATTTCCCTCCATCAACATTTAATCCTGGCAATCCCAAAAACAAAGTTCCTTTTTCAACTTCTTTGGAATTAAAAGATATATTAGTTATTTCTGGATTTATCAACCCAGATGTTGGAACAATTTCTACTAAAGATAGAAGTTTATGAAATTTTATTGATCTCATCTTCCAATCAATTCTTATTCAATGCAATATTTATATTTTTTTCTAGCCATTTTTTTAGTTGATTATCTTTCAATCTTGGAGAGATCCTAGGTAACTCAATAATTTTTTGAGACTTGTTTTCTTTAATAGCGAGCACAGGAACTTCATTATCAAATTTTTTATATTTATCTTGGTACAAATCAAACCTATCTATGTCAATTTCATTGATTTCTAATTTAGGTTTTATTTCTTCAAGATTTATTTTTGTTATTTTATTTTTTAATGTCTCGCAAAGGCAACAACCTTTCCTAACAAAAATGAATATTTTCATTCACTTAATCAGGAACAGGATCACAACCGCATGGAGTTAACGGATGACATTTGCTTAATCTTCTTAGGGTCAACCATCCACCTCTCCAAGGGCCGTGCCTTGTAATAGCCCCATATCCATAAGAACTACAACTTGGTATAAATCTGCATCTTGGTCCAAAAAAAGGCGAAAACCACTTTTGATAGAAGGAAATTATCAAAAGAAGTATAGATGTAAGTAATTTGTTCACGCTTTTAATCACTTTAATGATGTAAAATAACAGTTCAGTAGTAATTAGTTTAGTTGAATTTAATCAATTATCCAATTTATTGCAAATCTCAATTTTAATTTAAACTTATGTCAAGATACCGCGGCCCAAGATTAAGGGTTACGCGTCGCTTGGGAGAACTACCAGGTCTCACTAGGAAAGCTTCAAAGAAGTCTAACCCTCCAGGTCAGCACGGCCAAGCCCGTCGCAAGCGATCAGAATACGCAATTCGTCTAGAAGAAAAGCAGAAACTTAGATTCAACTATGGAGTTTCTGAAAGGCAATTAGTTCGTTACGTTAAAAAAGCTAGGGCTCAAGAAGGCTCTACAGGAACTAATCTCCTTAGACTTTTAGAAAACAGATTAGATAATGTTTGTTTTAGATTAGGTTTTGGTGGAACAATCCCAGGTTCAAGACAATTAGTAAATCATGGGCATGTAACCATTAACGGGAAAGTGCTCGATATTGCAGGTTACCAATGTAAACCAGGAGATGTAATAAGCATTAAAGAAAACAAAGCGAGTAAAAAACTTGTAGAAGGTAATATTGAATTTCCTGGTTTAGCTAATGTCCCACCTCATATAGAGTTAGACAAACCTAAGTTAACAGGAAAAATTAACGGAAAGTGTGATAGAGAATGGGTCGCACTTGAAATAAATGAGTTATTAGTTGTTGAATACTATTCAAGAAAAGTATAAAAATCCTTTTCTTGAAATTATTAAATCACTCACCTTATTGGTGAGAGATTTAATTAATTCTTATTTTGAAAACAATGGGAAATAAGAAAAATATTATCAAAAAGCCAGGTGTTAAAACCTTATCAATTCATCATGGAGAAACATTTTCTGAAGAGACTGGATGTGTCATGCCACCAATTTTCTCTACCTCAACATTTAAACATGGTAATAAAGGCAATTTCGATTACACCAGATCAGGTAATCCAAACTTTAAAATTCTCGAAAATATACTTAAATCCATAGAAGAATCCAAATATTGTACAATTTTTGGATCTGGCATAAGTGCAGTAACTGCAATTACATCTTCATTAAAATCAGGAGATAAAATACTCTGCGAGTCAAATCTATATGGTTGTACAGTAAGAATGTTCGATAAAATTTTCAAAAAATTTGGAATAAAAGTTTTATATACAGATTTTACAAATAAAGAAAATTTTAAAGAAATTAAACACTTTCAGCCAACTTTAATATGGCTCGAAAGTCCAACAAATCCGCTTTTAAAAGTACTTGATATTAAACTTATTTGTGATGAAGCTAAAAAATATAAAATACCTGTTGTTATAGATAACACCTTTTCTACAGCTCTCATTCAAAAGCCTCTAGAACTAGGCGCAACACTATCTCTTATAAGTACAACAAAATTTATAAATGGCCATAGTGATGCACTTGGTGGAGCAGTCCTAACAAATAATGAGGAATGGAATAGTAAGATGCTTTTCTCTCAAAAAGCTTTAGGACTTCAACCCTCTCCTTTTGATTCATGGTTAATTACAAGAGGAGTAAAAACTCTACCTCTAAGAATCGAACAACAAACAAAAAGTGCAGAGATAATTTCTAAGAAAATTGAAAATCACAGAATCGTTGGTAAAGTTTTTTACCCTTTTAATCAAAAACATCCACAATTTGATTTAGCAAAATCACAAATGAAATCTGGTGGTTCAATGATCACCCTAAAATTAAACTTAAATAAAGCTGACACTTTTAAATTTTGTAAATCTCTTAGATATTTCTCATTAGCAGAGAGTCTTGGAGGAGTTGAAAGTTTAATTTGCCACCCTGCAACAATGACTCATGCATCTGTTGATGATAAAACAAAAAATCTCCTAGGTATTGATGATTCTCTTATAAGATTATCGGTAGGTTGTGAAGATACAAATGATTTAATTTCAGATATCTTATTTGCCTTTAATAAATTCTAAAAATTGAGAAATTTACTTAAAAATCCAATATGGAGAAATATAGAATTGGGGTATTCGATTCCTGATAATGAACATGCAGTTTCTGTAGCATTACCAACTTGGAATGATGTAATTAATTATGAGGAAAAAAATCCAAAATGCATGGAATTGTTAAAGTCAATCTATCCTCGTTTTGGACTTAACCCTTTAGTAAAAAGATTATGTGAAAAGGTAAAAAAAGAAAGTCACTTAAATGATCTAAGTATCTGGCCCTATCCAAATGAAAGAATAGCTTTAAAAGCAAAACAATATTGTGATAAAAATACTTCTAAAGGATCTACACATATCGAAAGAAGGCATAATTTAGCTTTTTTAATTACTAGAGAATCAGCGAGCAAATATGCAAAATCTTTTTGGCAACATACCGGTCTCGGTATATCTTCAAGAGCGGCTGCAATTGAATTGGGCCTAGAGGATTGCCCTTCAAAATCTTTAGCCATAGAAAGTTATCAAAGAATAAAAGATAGAATTTCTAAGTTTACAAAAACAAGCTCTAATGATGTTCACTTGACCTCATCTGGCATGTCAGCGTTATACACATCATTAGAAATAATATATAAATTATTTCCAGCTAGACCTACACTTCAAATTGGTTTCCCATATGTAGATGTACTTAAATTACCAATGCATATCTTTCATGGAGCCAAGTTAATAACTGAAGAAAATTGCAAGGATATTGAATTAGAAATAATAAAAATAAATCCAGCAGCCTTGATTATTGAATTACCAAGTAATCCAATGCTCAAATGTGTGAACATAAAAAAAATTTCAGAAATAGCTAATAAATTAAATATACCTGTGATAGTTGACGATACTATTGGTTCAAATTTAAATATAAATTCTCTAGAACATGCAGATATCGTTTTCACTTCACTAACAAAAATATTTTCAGGTAGCGGGGATATTCTTGCTGGGTCACTAATACTAAATCCAAAAAGCAGATGGATTGATCAGTTTAGAAATGCTTTAAATGAAATCAACCTTCCAATGCTTTCAGATAGCGATATAGTTTCTCTAGAAAAAGTTAGTAGAGATGTAAAACAAAGAGTTTTCGAGCAAAATAAAGCATGTTTAGAATTAAAAAATAGATTAGAAACCCATAAAGAGATCAAAAATATTTTCCATCCCGAAGATTGTCCTAATTTTAATTCCATACTTACTTCTGATGGGGGATATGGTTGCTTATTATCGTTTGAATTAAAAGGAGGTCTAGAGAAAGCTAAAAACTTTTATGATTATCTTCAAATATCAAAAGGACCTAGTTTAGGTACAAAATTTACCCTTGTATGTCCTTATGTTTTATTAGCTCATTATGAAGAATTAGATTGGGCTGAAAGTTTTGGCATTCCTTCGCACCTTATTAGAGTATCCGTCGGACTAGAAGATAAAGATTACTTATGGAGAACCTTTTCTGAAGCATTAAATAATTTTTAAATTCCTAGTATTTACCGTATAAAAACCTATGTACTCTTTTTATTAAAAAATAGTTAGTATTAATATATATTTTCTCAACATATAAATGGCTAAAATTTATGAGGACAACAGTTTTGCTATTGGAAACACTCCATTAGTAAAATTAAAATCAGTTACTAAAAACGCTAAAGCTACTGTATTAGCAAAAATTGAAGGTAGAAATCCTGCCTATAGTGTCAAATGCAGGATTGGTGCAAACATGATATGGGACGCTGAGAAAAGCGGAAAACTTACAAAAGACAAAACTATTGTTGAACCTACATCTGGAAATACTGGAATTGCCTTAGCTTTTACAGCTTCAGCAAGAGGTTACAAACTAATCCTTACAATGCCCGAATCTATGTCTATTGAAAGAAGAAGAGTTATGGCAGTATTGGGCGCCGAAATTGTTTTAACAGAGGCTTCCAAAGGAATGCCAGGAGCAATTGCAAAAGCTAAAGAGATCGCAGAAAGTAATCCTTCTCAATATTTCATGCCAGGTCAGTTTGATAATCCAGCAAACCCAGAAATTCATTTCAAAACAACTGGGCCTGAAATTTGGGATGATTGCGATGGTGAGATTGATGTTTTTGTTGCAGGGGTTGGAACAGGTGGAACAATTACAGGAGTTTCAAGATACATTAAACAAGAGAAGGGCAAGAATATTGTTTCTGTAGCAGTAGAACCATCGCATAGCCCTGTTATTACACAGACAATGAATGGCGAAGAAGTTAAATCTGGACCACACAAAATACAAGGCATAGGCGCAGGATTTATTCCTAAAAACCTTGATTTATCAATTGTTGATAAAGTTGAACAGGTTACGAATGACGAATCAATCGAGATGGCTCTTAGATTGGCAAAAGAAGAAGGGCTTCTCGTGGGAATATCTTGTGGAGCTGCTGCTGCTGCTGCTGTTAGATTAGCTGAGCAAGATGAATATGCAGGAAAAACTATAGTGGTTGTTTTACCAGATTTAGCTGAGAGGTATTTATCATCAATTATGTTTACCGAAGTTCCAAGTGGAATAATTGAGGAGCCAGTTAAAGCTTAAATTTATTTTTTCACCAGAAATGAATCTGGTGAAATGTACATAGCATCGCCATAAGAGAAAAATCTAAATTTTTCTTTTATGGCTTTTTTATAAAGATTCAGTAATCTTTCTCTACCAATCATTGCGCTTACTAGGAGTAATAATGAACTCTTTGGAAGATGAAAATTAGTTAATAATCCATCAACTACTTTGAATTTATAGCCTGGCTTAATTACTAAATCAACATACTTATCTATAGGAATTAAGTCTTCCATTTCATACGAATAGCAACTTTCAAGAGCTCTTACACTAGTAGTTCCAATAGCTAATACTCTTCTATCCGTTTTTTTTACTCTTTTTATTTCTTCTACCACCTCCCTACTAACACTGACCCACTCTTTGTGAAGTTTTAAATTAGATAAATCATCTTGATCAATTGGCTTAAATGTTCCATAACCTACATGCAAAGTAATTGGCATAACTAATATGCCTTTTTTTTTTAAATTTGAAATAAGAGTTTTACTTAAATGTAATCCTGCTGTTGGCGCAGCAACTGCTCCAGGATTACTTGCATACTCAGTTTGATAACTATTTTCGTGAAAAGATTCTTCTTCGGCGCTTTTTATATATGGTGGGAGGGGTATTTCTCCATATATATCAAGGAGATTATTCATTGAAATTAGATCATTTATATTTTCTGGAAACTTGATAAATCTTCCTCCAGTTTCTTTATCAATCCCAGAAATATGCAATTTTATATCTTTTGCCAAGGATGATTTTAAATTTAATTGACTGTTAATTTTTAACTTTTTAGCAGGCCTTGCTAAACATAGCCAAGTAGATTGATCTGCTTTCTCCAAAACTAATAATTCGACTAATCTCCCATTTTCTAATTCAACCTTTAACCTTGCTTTCATCACCTTCGTATCATTTACAACTACCAAATCACCCTTTCTAAGTTCGTCCAAAAGATTCTTTGTATATTTATTTGTTGTGAAGTCTTCTTCTAATGAACTATCTCTAACTATCATTAATCTAGATTCATGCATTACTTTAGAAGGTTTATTAGCAATTAATGTTTCATCAAGAATATAATCATAAGCTTCTAGCTTATGATCTATTTCTTCATTATGAATTTCAAAATTCAATTAAAATTAGGCTACAAGTGTTTCTGGCTCGTTTTCAATGAGAGAAGACAAGTCTTTTAAGAATGATGCACCATCAGCACCATAAATTACTCTATGATCAGCGGTTAAATTTACTTGCATTATTTTTTTAACAGATATTGAGCCATCATTATTAGCAACAACTGTTGGCTTCGATGATGCTATGGCTAAAATCGCACCTGTACCTGGTGGAAGTATTGCATCAAACCTGTCAACACCAAACATTCCTAAATTAGACAAAGTAAATGTTCCGGTTGAATATTCATCTGGTTCTAATTGTTTTGCTCTAGATCTTTTCACAAGATCTTTCCACTCTCTAGATAATTCAAATAAATCAGTATTACATGGTTCTTTTAATACTGGAGTTATCAACCCTCCATCTTCCATAGCAACAGCTACCGCAATGTTTATATTTTCTGGATAAGAAATTCCATTTTCTGAAAAGATTGAATTAACTTGGGGATGTTTTTTAAGTGTCTTTGCAACTGCCTTGACTAATAATGCAGTCATAGTAACACCATTTTGCTTTACTTTCTTATAAAAATTATCCAATTTATCCGTATTAATTGAATAACCAACTCTAAAACAAGGAACATTTAAACTGGATTCCATATTCTTATTGACAGCTTTTTGAAGAGTATTAAATTGAACAGTTTCTCCAGGTTTACCAAAACTATTCCCTAATGTCTCTGAATTACTTTCAGCTTGAACATGGGAACTGCCAATACTAGCTGGAGAACTCCCCTCTCCAATCCATGGGATAGAAACAGGTTGGCCATTTGCCTTTAATACATCATCAGCCTGAATCCTTCCATGAGGTCCTGATCCATGCACTTTTGCCAATTCAACTCCCATTGTAGAAGCAAGTTTTTTTGCCCTTGGAGATGCTATTACTCTTGAAGAATTATTACTAGTAGAGGCATTAAATTGAATCTCATTAGAAGTAGTTATCACTTTTTCCCTTTTAATTTCGACTTCCTGCTTATTAATTTGAGGCAGCTCTTTTTGCTTCTCTTCTTTTATTTCAGATTTTTTATTTGGCAATTCGAGTTGGGCATCACTGGATACTTCAATCTGTTTACCTTTATTTTGTTCTTGTATAGAAGCTATCTCATCCTGATTCTCTACAATAAGTCCAATGGTTTCACCTACTGGAGCAGTGCTACCAGCGGGCATTAGTACTGCCGCAAGATATCCATCTTGAAAAGATTCAACATCCATATCAGCTTTATCTGATTCAACAACTAAAACAGATTCTCCTCTTTCAACTTTATCTCCAGGATTCTTTAACCATTCAACAATTTTGCCTTCAGTCATAGTAGAACTAAGAGCTGGCATAAATATTTCGTGAGACATCAGATAGATTTTTTAAAGTTTTACTAGCTTTAAGAACTTACAAAACTCCTAAAGATTGTTACCTTTATATTTTACAAAAAAATAGCCCCAAAGAAACTATGATTTACATTCAAAAAGGAATTTAAATCTTTAAATTTATTCGTTATTATTAATCGACTGAATTATCCCATCTTTGACTGTTATTGAAACTTGCATCTTCCTAATAAGATTATCTCCAACGGAAACATCACAAAAGCTATCAACCTGTCCTTGATCAACAATTTCATCCATTTTTAAATCACGAACTTGGCTTTGTTGTTGCAATAGATTTCTTTTTTGCTCTTCAAGTTCGTTCCTTTTTGCCCCAACTTGTTGCTGAACTTGGCCAACTTGC
Organism: Prochlorococcus sp. AG-676-L21; assembly: GCA_003210915.1. Classification (GTDB taxonomy): domain Bacteria; phylum Cyanobacteriota; class Cyanobacteriia; order PCC-6307; family Cyanobiaceae; genus Prochlorococcus_A. The sequence goes on from QCUA01000033.1 coordinate 12,868, forward strand.
TCTTGAACTCTAGGATCTAATGGATTTACTGATTGAGATCTTATATTACTAACTATTTGTTGACCTTCTTGTTCAAGTTGTGATAACTGTTGGTCGACTGCGGAAATCGCATTACTTAATTCCTTCTCAGCATCTTCTTTCCAAGTAGGGGTAACAATAGCTTTTATTGCTATTGAACGTTTGATGGATATAGAGTTTTTAGTTTCCATAAAAAATTAATTTACCCTCTCAATATAGAGATATCAAAGAGAATTTTCTTTTTTAATTTATTTTTTATACATTTCTTCTATTTGTGATGAATATAAATCGACTATTTCTCTTCTTTTCTGCTTAAGAGTTTGAGTTAATAAACCATTTTCTAAAGTAAAAGGATCAACAAAATAGCAATCAAATACCTGTTCTTCAAATCTTGCTCCTAATCTATTTTTTAGCAAATTATTTATCTGCGACTTAAAAAACAAACCAATTTTTTTATTCGAATTTAATTTTGAAATATCATTTTCAAAGAATTTATTT
>QCUA01000034.1 GCA_003210915.1 Prochlorococcus sp. AG-676-L21
TTTTTCTTAAATTTAAATCTCTTAAAGATCTACCAATAAATTCTTCTGGAACTGTTAATTCATCTATTCCAGTTTGATTATCCAATTCTAATCTTTCAATAAGATTGGGTCTAACAAGTTCTAAGCCTAATCTTTCACCTTGCATTCTAGAAGGGAAAACAACCTTATCAGCACCTACTCTTTTCAACATCTTTTCATGCAAATCACTCGTGGCTCTTGCAATTACTCTTTTTACTTTTGTACCTTCACTATCCTTAGCAATAAGCGTAGTAGTAATACTAGCTTCAATAGGCTCACTAATACCGACCACAACTGTATTCATTTCTAAAATACCTGATTCCTTCATTGACTCTTCATCAGTACAATCTATTACTCTTGCCTCAATAGAGGGTTCTAATTGTCTTAAATCATCAATAGCCTTCTCAGAAGCATCTGCAGCCAAAACATCTACGCCATTACTAATAAGTTCTCTACAAACAGCCGTTCCAAATCTGCCAACTCCTACAACTGCAAAAGTTAGAGCTTCCTCTTCTTTTTGTGGAGACCATTGCCACCAATCAGCCATAATAAATTTTAGTAAAGGCTAAACATAAAGATCAGCTTTTGGATAGCCAATTCTTTTTTGTCTTTCTATTCTACTCTTATATAGAGCCTGCCACATAGCACTTAAAAGCAAAAGAATCCCAAGTCTTCCTACGAACATACCAATAATTAAAATAAATTGACCAAAATGATTTAATTTTGCTGTCAACCCGATATCAAAACCTACTGTTGCAAATGCAGAAATACATGTGAAAAGAATTTCTAGAAATGTAAATGATTCTTTTTTAATAAAAGTATTAGTGGTACTTAATAACATAGCCATCAAGAGAACAAAAAGTAAAGAACCAACAGTTATTCCAACTGCTTTCAAAATAACTTTATCTGAAATTAATCTATTACTAATAATTACATCTTTTTGTCCCCTTAACGTTGATCTGGTTGCTGCCATTAAGGCAATAAAAGTTGTAGTTTTGATTCCCCCACCAGTACCACCGGTGCTGGCTCCAATAAACATCAACGTCATCAATAGCAAGAGACCAGTATCTGATATTGAATTTAAAGATATTGGGAAATTTGTAAATCCCGCTGTTCTTGCACTAACAGTTTCAAAAATAGATGATAAAATTTTCTCAAAGAAATTGAGATCACTAAAAAATTGACTATTTAATAACGTCTCTGTTACAAAAAAACCTAATGATCCAAAAACTATTAAGGAAAAACTTGTCCTAATTACTAATCTAGAATGAAGACTCAATTTTTTATATGAAAGATTTTTTCTATTACTCCATATATCGTCAATAACTCTCCAACCAAGTCCTCCCATTACAATTAAAAAAATAAATACAATATTGACAACAAAATTAGATCGATAATCTTGGAGGCTATTAGACCATAAAGAAAAACCTGCATTGTTATATGCAGAAATGCTATGAAAAATTGAAGACCATAGTCTTTGCCAATTATTTTGAATTTCTAAAAACCCGAAAAAATATAATACTATTGCTCCAAAAGAAATAATAGAAATGGCAGTAATAGTGATGCTTTGAAAAGTTCTACCAATTCCACCAACCCCAAACTCGTCAAGAGTCTTGCCTTTATCCAATCTAGTTCTAAGCTGAGTCCCTTTCACAACAAATCCTTGTAAGAAAGTTGTAATAGCCATTAAGCCTAAACCTCCTGATAAAAGCATTAAAGCCAAGAAAATTTGCCCAAAAATATTTAAATCAACCCCTACATCAATAATAGTTAAACCAGTAACGGTTATTGCAGAAGTAGACGTAAAGAAAGCTTCCCACAGACCCACATCCGATGAAGAACATAATGGGGAACTTAAAATTAAGGTTCCAAAAATAATAATAATTAAACCTGTGACAATTGTGAATTGAGGTACAGATAACTTTCTGTATATTTCTTTTAATTTATAAACAACGTTCTTTATTTTCACTTTATTTATTTATTTAAAATTAAAAATTATCAAAGCTGGCACAGTCAAAGACATTATAAGTGTTAAACCCGCCCCATATTTTGCAATATCAAAAAATCTATATCTCCCAGGTCCATAAACCATTAAATTTGTTTGATAACCCATTGGAGTTAAGAATGATTGACTTGCACCGAACAATACAAGCATTATCAGTGCATTTGGTGAGATCCCCAGAACGCTTGAAAACTGAATAGCTACAGGCAATATCAGCGCGACAGAAGCAGCGTTACTTATAAATTGAGTAAGTATTACAGTAGATATAAAAATTACTATTAAAGCAAAATATAGTGGCATTCCACTTAGGACAAAATCCAAATTGATGGCTATTAGATCTGCCAATCCAGTGACTTGCATAGCTACACTGAAGCTTGATAGTGAACCTAATAATAAAATAATATCCAACCTAATTGACCTTTGTATTTCTGCAGGACGTAAACATCCAAAAGCAACCATCGCTATAACTGCTAAAAGAACTGACCCTACTAATGGAATATTAGTTAGAGAAGGCAAAAGTAGCATACCAATTGCGATTGCAATTGCAATTGGTTTTCTAATTAAAAATGGCAAATCATCTTCAAATTGATCCAAAATTAATAAGTCGTTACTAGCTTGCAGACCTCTTATTGAGTCTAAAGGTGCCTGAAGTAACAAAACATCTCCTGCTCTTAAAACGGCCTCACCTAATCTTTCCTGAACAGTTTGTTGTCCTCTTCTGAGGGCTAAAACTGTTGCATTATGGCGTTGCCTAAATCTAAGTTCTCTCAAGCTTGCTCCTGCTAAAGTTGATCCTGCAGGGAGCAAAGCCTCGAAAGTTTTAGTACCTTCTTCAGTAGAGAGAAGATTTGTGCCGACAATAGATCGCTTATTTTCAGCTAACAAAATTGTGTGTTCTTGTTGTAGTCGCAATAAATCCGCCCTCGTAACACGTACTATCAATCTATCTTCAGGCTCAAATTTGCGATCTGCAAGAGGAGGTAGTATTACTTTTCCGTTTCTTTGCAACTCAAGAACATCTACATCAAATCTTCTTTGTAATCTACTATTTCTTACTGATTGGCCAACTAATTCAGAGGAAGAAGGAATGGTAACTTCTGTAAAATAGATATTCATATTACCATTTTTAATAAAATCTTTATTTCTTCCTCTATCAGGCAAAAGAACGTCAGAGACTAAGATCATATATGTTGTGCCTATTAACCAAACTGGAATCCCTATTGAAGTCAAGCTAAATAATTCAAGAGACCCATAGCCTAATTGCTGACTAATATCACTTACTAGCAGATTTACTGAGCTACCTAATAATGTAAGTGTTCCTCCTAATAGAGTTGCAAAAGATAAAGGTAAAAGGACTTTAGAGGGTGAAATATTTCGTCGTTCACACCAGCCTTCAATTAAAGGCAAAAGGGATGCTACAACTGGCGTATTAGGAACGATTCCAGATATTGGAGCTATTAAAAAAGTTATAAGTAGAATTAATTTTCTAGGCGTTTTAATATTTTCAGAGGATATAAGCTCCCTTACTCTGTCTAACGCACCACTTTTAAATAATGCAGATGAAACTGCAAATAAACCCATCAACGTGATTAAAGATGGGCTTCCAAATCCAGATAAGGCTTTTTCAGGGGTTAGAACTCCAGTGACAATAAATATTCCAACGCATAATAAACCAGTTAATTCAGGGGCTATAGTATTTCTTATAAATAATATTAATGACAGAAATAAAACTAATACTGTTATTAGTGCATCTAAATTATTACTAAAAAAAGAAATCAGATTCATATCAAACTTATTTAACTCAATATACCTATAAACAATAAGCCAAAAAAGTTTAAACTTGTTTATGGTTTTTTATTAATAAAGTTATTTATAGTAGATTTTTTTTGAAATAACCAAGAAGCCGTAGATTTTAAGCTTTTACTAATATCAGGCATTTTTGAAGCATAAATCAATCTTCTTGCTTCAAATGCCAATTTACCCGATAAAGTTACACCTAAAGCAGAAATGGATGCTTCACCAATTCCTAAACTAATCATTTCACCATTGTCTTCAAAATCAAAGGGTAAAAGCTCTTTTTCTTGAAAGAGTAATTCTATATTTTTAGCAAGATGATTTCCTTGTTGCATTGCTACTTGAGCGGTCAAAGGCAAATCCTCCATACCTTTAATGATTGAAATATCTCCAATAGCAAAAGAGTTTACACAGTTATTTATCTGAAAATTTTCATTCACGAGAATTCTTCCGTCTTTTTGTGTGACTTGCTCGTCAATGTATGGAAGATTTGGTTTCACACCAGCAGTCCAAATTACAACATCTTGATCTAAGACTTTAATCTCAGAACCATCCAAAATACATATTTTTTGATCAGAAATTTCTTGAACAGTTGAATTTAAAAGAACATTTATTGTTCTTCTTTCTAAAGCTTTCTCGGCTTCTTCTCGATTAAAAATCTTATTTCGACCTAAAATTTCATTAGACCTTTCAACAATACTTATATCAAATTTATTTTTATATATATCATTAATTTTGCATGCGATCTCTACGCCAGAAGGACCAGCTCCAATTACAAATAAGTTTTTCTTTATTTTGTCATTCTGAAATTTTTGTAAAAACGACTTTAATTTTTTAAGATCATTTAAATTATTAAAAAAATAACAATTTTCATCTACGCCTTTCACTGAAAAATCACAAGATAAGGATCCTGTACAAAGAATCAAACATTCATAACCTATATTTAAACCATCACTAAATTCTAGAATCTTTTCATCAAATCTAATTTTAGTTAAACAATTTCTTAGAAAAGTAATACCTAAATTTGAAAATATATTTGAAAATTCAGGAGCAGTCTCCCACATTGATAATTCTTCGCTTAAAACTTCATACATTAAAGGTTTAAATATAAAGTTTGCTTCAGAATCAACGACTAGGATTGGCAAAGAAGGATTAATTCTTTTTAAGTTTGAAGCAACTGTCATACCTCCAAAGCCTGCGCCAACTATTACTATTGGTTTTTTTATTGATTTCATGAAAGATATATTGTTTAACCTAAATGTATTATTAAATTAAACGAATAATATTCAAACTGAGCGAAATAACCTCTAATCCCTAACTACCTTTGATAATGATTGAGAAAACGCTAGAAAGTATTCAACTTAATTTAGAAGAGCATAATAAAAAATTAAAAGATATGACCCCCAAAGAAATAATATTATGGGGTTATAAAAACTTTGATAATCACTTTGCTATTACAACAAGCTTTGGGATACAATCATCGGTTATTTTACATATGGTGCATCAACACTCACTACAAAAAAAAATTAAGATTTTGTGGATAGATACAGGGTACTTACCCTCAGAGACTTATAAGTATGCCGAGAGACTAATTAATGATTTATCTTTAGAAATAGAGGTTTTACAAAGTGAACTATCTCCAGCAAGAATGGAATCCCTTTATGGAAAACTTTGGGAAACTAATAAATCTAGTGATTTAGATAAATACCATGACATAAGAAAAATCAAACCTTTAGAAAATGCTTTAGATAAACACGACATATTCTGCTGGGCTAGCGGCGTGAGATCGGAGCAGACAAATAATAGGAATAAAATGAATTTTGTTGACGTAATACGCAAACGACTTTCTTTAAGACCCTTACTCAACTGGAAAAACAAAGACATTTTTTATTACATGAAAGAAAATCAATTACCATCACACCCACTTTTCTCAAAAGGTTATTCAACTGTTGGAGATTGGCATTCCAGTTCTCCTGAAAGTGTTAATAAAGAAGGCAGGACAACAAGATTTGGCGGAATGAAGCAAGAATGTGGAATTCATACTGAAAATTAAATTTTTCTTTCAGGACTATGATCGATGATATTAATTTCCTTTTAGTTGGCAATAGCAGGCTTCACTGGGCAGAACATTTACAAACAAAGTATAAGTTTTTTCACACAAAAAAAAATAATAATGTGCCTCAAAATATCAATTTAAATAATTTAATTTGGGCATCAGTAGGGAAATTACCAGATTTGCCTCTTAAGCAAGAAAATAGAATCTCAACTAAAGATATTAAATTAAAAAACCTTCCGAATCATTTTGGGGTTGATAGAGCTCTTGGTTGTTTGGAAGCTTTAAAAATAATAGAGAACCCATCAAGAAAAGAACTATTAATAGCAGATTTTGGAACAACTTTGTCTCTTACGAAGTTAACTGCACAAGGCTCTATTATCGGCGGGCAAATAATACCAGGTTTTCTGACACAGCTAAGATCTATGGAGAAATACACCAAGAACCTCAAAGCTCCTAAAAAGTATGATATTCCTGTTCAAGATTTTTTAATTAATACAGAAGATTCAATGTTAAAAGGAGTATCTAACTCTCTAATGGGTGTGATTAATTTATCATTTAACCCTGCTCAAGATATTTTGATTATGTGCGGAGGCGACTCTGAATTAATTGGTAGTTTATTAAAGCAAAAGAAAGAAGAAATTATTATCGCCCCGAACTTAGTTATGCAAGGTATGATCACACACTTCAATCATTAGAATATTTACCTTAATCCTAAATCTGAAATAATATGGTCTGCCATAATAGCTGCTTTAACCTTAAAGTAAATTTTTTCGACTTTACCATCAACATCAATTAAAAAAGTATTTCTCATCATTCCCATGTATTCCTTGCCCATAAATTTTTTAAGGCCATAACTATCATAATCAGAAGAGGTTTTATAAGGTTCAGGGTCAGTCAAGAGAACAAAAGGTAAGTCAAATTTTTCAATGAATTTCTGATGTGAAGCAGCGCTATCTTTACTAATTCCAAGAACTACAAAGTTATTTTCCTTAAGTAAATCCCAATTTTCTTTAAAATTACAAGCCTCCTTAGTACATCCTGGAGTATTATCTTTTGGATAAAAATATAGTATTATTCTTTTACCTTTAAAATCTTCTAAAGATACATCTTTTTCAAAAGAGTCTTTTAAATTAAATTCTGGTGCTTTATCACCAACCTTAAGAGCCATTGACATTATTAAATAACTATGAATATAAAATACCAAAAATCTGGTTTCGTGAGATAAAAGGTGTACAAGATGTCGCAACACTGAAAGAACTTGAAATCGCAAATAAGCTTTCTAGACATCGAGCAAATATTTTTTTAGAAAGCAGAGCTTATATAAGACAATGTTTAGGAAATCTTTTCAATTTAAATCCATTAGAGGTACCCATAATTGCAAATCCAGGAGAACCTCCTGAATTACCAAAAGGGATGGGGTATTGTAGTTTTAGTCATTGCAATGATGCGATTATATTAGTTTGGCATGAAAAAAAAATTGGGATTGATATTGAGAGACTGGATAGAGATTTCAATTATGCAAAATTAGCGAAAAAATATTTCTTCAAATCAAATAGTTCAAATACTACGAGCGAATCATATAAAAACACAATCTTAAATCAATGGTGTGCAGTTGAGGCCGCCATAAAATGGGATCATGGGAAGTTAGCTGAAGACATAAAGGAATGGAAATATTCTGAAAATGACAAAATCCTATTTCATAAAAAGAAGAAACTGAAGTTAAAATTTACCCAAATTAACTTATATAAATGGACTATCTCTTTAGCTTATAAAGATACCTCTCACTTTATACCTAATATTATTTGCAGCTCAAAAATGGTCTAACTTTTTTGTTTTTTAAGTAAATCTTCATATTTATTGTTTTCCCATCCAGAATCTTTTGGTTTCCAAAACTTCATTCCTTTTAAATCTCTTGGCAGATATTCTTGTTGCAACCAGTTCCCTTGATAATTATGTGGATTTAAGTAATTACTAGCATTATTTTTCAGATGATTGGGCACTAACGATACACTAGTAGCCTTAATTGCTTCTACCGCTTTAAAAATTGATTTGGTACTATTACTCTTTGGAGAAATTGCTAAGTATAAAGAAGCTTGTGAAAGAAAAAATAATCCTTCAGGGAAACCAACTCGATCAAAAGCATCACAACATGATTGCACAACAACTATTGCATTGGGATCTGCAAGACCTATATCCTCACAAGCAGAAATCAAAAGTCTTCTAAAAATAAAATTTGGATCTTCACCAGCCTCTACCATATTGGCAAGCCAATATAAAGTCGCATCTGGGTCTGAACCCCTAATAGATTTTATAAATGCACTAATAACATCAAAATGATTTTGTCCATTTTTGTCATATACAATATTTTTCTTTTGGATTGAATCTTCAGCAATTGGGAGATCAATAACAACTAATTTTTCTTTATTTTCCTTTGTAATACTAATACCTAACTCTAAAGCGTTTATGAGATTCCTCGCATCTCCTCCAGAAAATTTTATTAAATGATTAATTGCCTCTTCTTTTATTTCAATAACTTTAGAATCTGTAAGGCACGAGTAATACTTTATTACTTTATCAATTATTTTCTTCAAATCATTTTTATTTAAAGGAAGTAATGAGAAAATACGAGCTCTACTTATTAGAGCTTTATTTACGGCAAAGAAAGGGTTTTCTGTTGTAGCACCAATAAAAGTAATGGTGCCATTTTCAATTGAAGGCAATAAAGCATCTTGTTGAACTGAGGTAAATCTATGTACCTCATCAATAAATAAAATTGTTTTCCTATTAGAACTACGTAATCTTTCCTTCGCATTAGCAATCTCAGTTCTTAACTCCTTAATACTAGACAAAACAGCATTTAACTTTATTAATGAGGAACGAGTATTAGAAGATATAATCTCAATTAAAGTTGTTTTACCTACACCGGGTGGTCCAGAAAAAATAATATTTCCTACCTTATCCTTCAAGATTGCATTTCTCAATAAAGAATTATGTCCTAAAATGGATTCTTGACCGAAAAAGTCATCTAAATTTTTTGGTCTTAATTTATCCGCTAATGGCGCGTTACTTTCTATTCGATAAGTATTGCTAAATAAATTATCTGACTCCATGTTTTTAATCTAACGAATAAATCATTTTTGAAAATTATGTAATAACAGTAGGTTTTTCCATTTTGGTAAGTTTTGAAATATTTAATAAATGATCTAAATCGTTAATTAAATCTTTTAGAGCTATTTGAGGATTTAAATCTAAATTATGTTGAGAATTTGCAAATTTTTCAAAATATAATCTTAAAGTTGAGCCTTTGGTACCAGTACCTGATAAACGTATGATTACTCTGGAATTATCCTCAAGTATAATTCTTAATCCTTGATTTTTACTAATTGAATTATCTACTGGATCTAAATATGAAAAGTTATCTGCTTGTTTTACGAGATTTCCAGCAAACTTATTGTTTTTTAAACTTGGAAGCATAGAAGATAAATTATTGAATATTTGATTTGCAATAGTAGAAGGAATAGCCTCATAATCATGCCTTGAATAATAATTTCTTCCGTATTGTTTCCAGTGATTTTGAATTAATTCACTAACTGAACAATTTTTCACAGCTAAAATTTGTAACCAAAATAAAACTGCCCATAAGCCATCTTTTTCTCTTACATGATTACTACCAGTTCCGAAGCTTTCCTCTCCACAAATTGTAATTAAATTAGAATCTAAAAGATTTCCAAAAAATTTCCATCCAGTTGGTGTTTCAAAACAAGGAATATTTAAAGCACGTGCAACAAAGTCTACTGCTGAACTCGTGGGCATAGATCGTGCGACACCAGCAATACCATCTTTATATCCAGGTACACAATTTGTATTAGCAGTAATAACTGCCAAACTATCACTTGGATTTACAAAACATCCCTGACCTAAGATCATATTTCTATCACCATCACCATCACATGCAGCTCCAAAACTATAGGCTTTTTGAACTAATAACAAATCCGCCAATTTAGACGCATAAGTAAGATTTGGATCAGGATGTAAACCTCCAAAATCCTCGAGTGGTGTGCCATTCATGACACAAGAATCTAAAAGACCCATTTTTTCAACAAAAATATTTTTTGCATATGGACCAGTAACTGCATTCATTGCATCAAAAATTAAAGAAAAATCATTTTTAAGAAAATCACTTATTTGATCTAAATCAAAAATATTCTCCATTAAATCTGAATAATCCTTTAATCCATCAATTATTTCTAATGAAGTTTCTCCAAACGAGTATATACCAAACTTATCTAAGTCTGGAATTTTAATATTACTAATTTTGTAACTCTTAAGTAATTGAGAACATTGGAATATTTGATCTGTAATTGACTCAGGAGCAGGTCCACCATTCGCAGTATTTAATTTCACTCCGAAATCCCCTTCAATACCGCCAGGATTATGACTTGCTGAAAGAATAATTCCTCCAATAGCCTTCTCTTTTCTAATCAAATGAGAGGTCGCAGGTGTAGATAATAAACCATTTTTTGGAATAATAACTTTTCCAACTTTATGAGCTACGCATATTTGGATAATCTTCTCGATTGCTTCGATATTCCCATATCTACCATCCCCACCAACAACCAAAGTTGATCCTCGCAAATTATCAAGTGATTTAAAAATTGCCTCTATAAATATTTCCATGTAATGCTCTTCTTTAAACCTTAAAGTACTTTTTCTTAACCCAGAAGTACCTGGTTTCTGATCTAGAAAAGGATTTTTTATATTAATAACATTAACTTCAGTCATGATTTCTATAAAACTTAAAAAAATCTAACTAAATTAATGTGGCATTTCGGATGTTCTTAACATAGCGATAAACCATAAGGAGGAAAAAACTAATGCACTTAGAATTCCATAATTTACTCCAAACTTAGAAATAGTAATAGGAACTATCAAGGGGAAACTTAAAGCTCCAAATAAAGGCGTAAAAGCAACAATTTTTTTTAGCATTAATATTTTTATTTATTTAAAACCATTCTTTCTCAGCATTATCTTTCTCATTTGTATCGTCAAGAGGAGTAACTCTATCAAATTTCATTGTAATACTTTTTTCTTGGTCACCAGAAGCATCAATAGCTTTAATTTCGTATTTTTGCGAGCCATCCCTAAAAGGAACTTGAAGCCTAAAAGTACCGTCAGCAGCCAAAGGAACTTCTTCTTCACCAATAGTTAATTTAGCAGATGGATCTGTTGCTCCATAAACAATTAATTCCGAATCAGCAACTAACCAAAAAGATTTATTTTTAACTATTCCACTACCAGATTCATTTAAGCCTGAAGACCATTGCCCTGCACCAGAATCGGTGAGATTTGAGTTTAAATTTTCTGTATTCATGTTTTCCAGAAATTCTTCAGAACCTACTTTTCTTCTTGTAGGAAAACTTGTTGCTGCCTGGTATAAGCGCTCATGCAAACCATTAGTTTCTTGTACCTGTGGGTTTTGCATAATCGAAGGAGGCTCAGATGATGTAGGAGTATCCAAATTAAAAGGAACAAATTTATCTAAAATCTGTTCTGAAGGCTGAGTACCTGGCACATGACTTACAGAGGAAAAAGCTAATGACTTCCATTTAAAGCCGTATTTATAACCCAATTCAACCTTGTAGTCCCTATTTGCAAGAGGAATTGGTAAATACCATTCAGTACTATAACTATCTACAGCGATTTCTCTTAAAGTTCCCTGATTAAGATTTCCTTCACCAATACCAGTAGCATCATATAAACGTAGACATAATTTATTAGCACCTAAGGACTGAGCTTTATCTCTATCACTATCTGAAATTTGCCAAAATACATATGCCCATTCTGGATCTCTTGGCAAAAATACTAATTTTGTGTTAACTTCTTCTTTTACTTGATGGGTAGTAAGGTCAGAGGTCTTTGGAGAAGTATTTTTAATTAAGGTTTTATTATATATTTCAGTGGTATTTCTTTGATATTTATCAATGAGATCTATTAATACAGCTTTTGTTTTTCTGCTATAAAGAGGAACAGATAATTTACTAGCTTCTTGTCGCAGTTGTCTGAGGGTTAGACTAAGTAGATATTCTTTATTCTTGATCCCATCAACCACTTTTAAAACTCCATTAAATGCTTGGGATTAGTATGTTCTTTTTTTTTGCAGTTTGGGTGAGATTAGAGGCAGTCGTCAGGATCTTCTGACTGCTTTAAAGTTTTTAAATTTTACAACTTTCTTGTAAATAGTTGGTATAAGTGATTTTTGAAGAAAACTAGAAATCTATAACTTATAAATTAATTTTCCATTTTTTTAAATTTTATTACCTTGAATTGTTAAGAACTCAACAAAAATATATTTTTTCTTCGGGATCACTTCATATTAATTTTCCTGATTTTGTTCAACTAAAGTGATTAAATCCTCAAGATCCAATTCTTTGAAATTTTTTTTAATACTCTTAGAAAACAAGTTTAATTTTTTAGCAGCAGAAGACATTTGTTCATACAAAAGTTGATTAAAATTTCTATCATTGAACTTCTGGGATTGTTTTTCACACCATTCTTTAAGAAGTTCATCTTCTTCAAACAAAGAATTTTCTCCTTTTCCAATTTCCTTGAAGATTTCAAGACAATGGGCGAGTAATCTAACATGGTGTTTTTTGATTATGGGCAAATTCAGTTGGTCTATATTTTTCACTATCTCATCACTTAACGGACTTGGAAAAGAATTTGTTTGATTAGACATTAATTTTTTAATTTAATTAAAGATAAAAACTCAATATTGGGCATATATTTAGCTAAAGTATAGATAACTAATTGTAATAGGTTAATTTATAGAAATTATGGTAAGTGAAAATTTAGTTAAAGATGTTGTATCTGAACCATATAAATATGGTTTCGTTACAGATATTGAAACTGAAAAGATTTCCAAAGGACTAAATGAAGATACAATTCGATTAATTTCAGAAAAAAAAGAAGAGCCTGAATTTCTTCTTAATTTTAGACTTAATGCCTTTTGGAAATGGCAAAAAATGAAAGAGCCTAACTGGGCAGACCTAGGTTACAAAAAGATTGATTATCAAGATATAATTTATTATTCTGCACCCAAACAAAAAGAAAAAATTTCTAGCTTAGATGAAGTTGATCCCAAGCTCTTAGAAACTTTTGATAAATTAGGAATTCCT
>QCUA01000035.1 GCA_003210915.1 Prochlorococcus sp. AG-676-L21
CTGACGCTCATGGACGAAAGCCAGGGGAGCGAAAGGGATTAGATACCCCTGTAGTCCTGGCCGTAAACGATGAACACTAGGTGTCGGGGGAATCGACCCCCTCGGTGTCGTAGCTAACGCGTTAAGTGTTCCGCCTGGGGAGTACGCACGCAAGTGTGAAACTCAAAGGAATTGACGGGGGCCCGCACAAGCGGTGGAGTATGTGGTTTAATTCGATGCAACGCGAAGAACCTTACCAGGGTTTGACATCCTGAGAACCTCTTAGAAATTTGAGGGTGCCTTCGGGAATTCAGTGACAGGTGGTGCATGGCTGTCGTCAGCTCGTGTCGTGAGATGTTGGGTTAAGTCCCGCAACGAGCGCAACCCACGTTTTTAGTTGCCAGCATTTAGTTGGGCACTCTAGAAAGACCGCCGGTGATAAACCGGAGGAAGGTGTGGATGACGTCAAGTCATCATGCCCCTTACACCCTGGGCTACACACGTACTACAATGCTACGGACAAAGGGCAGCAAACTCGCGAGAGCTAGCAAATCCCATAAACCGTGGCTCAGTTCAGATCGTAGGCTGCAACTCGCCTACGTGAAGTAGGAATCGCTAGTAATCGCAGGTCAGCATACTGCGGTGAATACGTTCCCGGGCCTTGTACACACCGCCCGTCACACCATGGAAGTTGGCCATGCCCGAAGTCGTTACTCCAACCCTTGTGGAGGAGGACGCCGAAGGTGGGGCTAATGACTGGGGTGAAGTCGTAACAAGGTAGCCGTACCGGAAGGTGCGGCTGGATCACCTCCTAACAGGGAGACAACAAAATGTAAATATTAATTTTGTCACCTTAGGTCGATCGGTATCTCAGATTCTTATTTTTTAAGAATTTCAGTTTCTAAGTTTTTTCTAGGTCACACCCATCACTTTTTCCTGGGCCATTAGCTCAGGTGGTTAGAGCGCACCCCTGATAAGGGTGAGGTCCCTGGTTCAAGTCCAGGATGGCCCATATCTCTATGTTGGGGGTATAGCTCAGTTGGTAGAGCGCCTGCTTTGCAAGCAGGATGTCAGCGGTTCGAGTCCGCTTACCTCCACTGAATACCACCTCTTACATATATTTAAAGAGGGAAATTGTTTTGAGTCGTGTCCTAATTTGCTCTGAGCGAATCTAGCTTCCTATTTTATTCAATAAATAAGATGCTGGACTCATTGAATTTTTTTCATTGTTTTCAGAGAACCTTGACAACTGCATAGATTATTTTTGAAGACAATAAGCATCTTTAATGATGCAGATTTATTATTTGTGCGAATGCATTAAATAACAATTCTATTAAGCTGATGCTTCAATTATTGAAGTTATTGGTCAAGCTACAAAGGGCTCACGGAGGATACCTAGGCACACAGAGGCGATGAAGGACGTGGTTACCTGCGATAAGTCTCGGGGAGTTGGAAGCACACTTTGATCCGGGAATTTCCGAATGGGGCAACCCCTTGAACGACCAACTGAATATATAGGTTGGTGCGAGCTAACCCAGCGAACTGAAACATCTTAGTAGCTGGAGGAAGAGAAAGTAAATAACGACTCCCTCAGTAGCGGCGAGCGAACGGGGAATAGCCCAAACCGATAGTCTTGACTATCGGGGTTGTGGGACAGCAATATGGATCAACAATTCTAGAAGAAACGTTTGAATGGCGTGCCATAGAGGGTGAAAGCCCCGTAATTGAAAGATGAGTTGACCTAGCTGTATCCCGAGTAGCACGGAGCACGTGGAATTCCGTGTGAATCTGCGAGGACCACCTCGTAAGGCTAAGTACTACTGTGTGACCGATAGTGAAACAGTACCGCGAGGGAAAGGTGAAAAGAACCCCGGGAGGGGAGTGAAATAGAACATGAAACCGTGAGCTTACAAGCAATGGGAGCCCGACTAATCGGGTGACCGTGTGCCTGTTGAAGAATGAGCCGGCGACTTATAGGCACTGGCGGGTTAAACCGGAAATGGTGGAGCCACAGCGAAAGCGAGTCTTAATAGGGCGTTTGTCAGTGTTTATAGACCCGAACCCTGGTGATCTAACCATGGCCAGGATGAAGCTTGGGTGATACCAAGTGGAGGTCCGAACCGACTGAAGTTGAAAATTCAGCGGATGAGCTGTGGTTAGGGGTGAAATGCCAATCGAACCAGGAGCTAGCTGGTTCTCCCCGAAATACGTTGAGGCGTAGCGTCTAGTGCTCCAGCAGGGGGGTAAAGCAACCATTTCGGTGCGGGCTGCGAAAGCGGTACCAAATCGATATGAACTCTGAATACCCTGTGTGTAACTAGGCAGTCAGACTGTGGGGGATAAGCTCCATAGTCAAGAGGGAAACAGCCCAGACCGCCAGCTAAGGTCCCAAAATTAACGCTAAGTGATAAAGGAGGTGGGATTGCCCAGACAACCAGGAGGTTTGCCTAGAAGCAGCCATCCTCAAAGGAGTGCGTAATAGCTCACTGGTCGAGCGATCCTGCGCCGAAAATGAATGGGGCTAAGCGTTATACCGAAGCTGCGGATAAATTTATTTATGGTAGGGGAGCGTTCTATGTTGGGTGAAGCGTTAGCGTAAGCGGACGTGGACGGCATAGAAGTGAGAATGTCGGCTTGAGTAGCGAAAACATGGGTGAGAATCCCATGCCCCGAAACCCTAAGGGTTCCTCCGGCAGGCTCGTCCGCGGAGGGTTAGTCTGGACCTAAGGCGAGGCCGAAAGGCGTAGTCGATGGATAACAGGTCAATATTCCTGTACCAGTTATGTTTTGGGAAGGGGGACGGAGAAGGCTAGCCAGGCCAGATGTTGGTTACTGGTTCAAGCGTTCAAGGCTTTGAGAGATGGAGAAAACATCTTGAGCTGAGGCGTGAGTACGAGCTGCTACGGCAGCGAAGTTGGTGATGTCATGCTTCCAAGAAAAGCCCTATACCCGTTAAAACATAAATGCCAGTACCCGAAACCGACACAGGTGGGGTGGTAGAGAATACCGAGGGGCGCGAGATAACTCTCTCTAAGGAACTCGGCAAAATGGCCCCGTAACTTCGGGAGAAGGGGTGCCAGCGAGAGCTGGTCGCAGTGAAGAGGCGCAAGCGACTGTTTACCAAAAACACAGGTCTCCGCTAAGTCGCAAGACGATGTATGGGGGCTGACACCTGCCCAGTGCCGGAAGGTTAAGGAAGCTGGTTAGCTTTTAGCAAAGCTAGCGACTGAAGCCCCGGTGAACGGCGGCCGTAACTATAACGGTCCTAAGGTAGCGAAATTCCTTGTCGGGTAAGTTCCGACCCGCACGAAAGGTGTAACGATTTGCGCGCTGTCTCGGAGAGAGGCTCGGCGAAATAGAATTGTCTGTGAAGATGCGGACTACATACACCCGGACAGAAAGACCCTATGAAGCTTTACTGTAGTTTGATATTGTGCTCGGGCTCTAATTGCGCAGAATAGGTGGGAGACGTTGAAATAGTGCTTGTGGGCATTATTGAGTCATCGGTGAGATACCACTCTATTAGAGCTAGGGTTCTAACGCTTACCCGTTATCCGGGAAGCGGACAGTATCTGATGGGCAGTTTGACTGGGGCGGTCGCCTCCTAAAAGGTAACGGAGGCGCACAAAGGTTCCCTCAGGCTGGTTGGAAATCAGTCGTTGAGTGCAAAAGCAGAAGGGAGCTTGACTGTGAGACCTACAAGTCGAACAGGGACGAAAGTCGGTTTTAGTGATCCGACGGTTCTGCGTGGAAGGGCCGTCGCTCAACGGATAAAAGTTACTCTAGGGATAACAGGCTGATCTCCCCCAAGAGTTCACATCGACGGGGAGGTTTGGCACCTCGATGTCGGCTCATCGCAACCTGGGGCTGAAGTCGGTCCCAAGGGTTGGGCTGTTCGCCCATTAAAGCGGTACGCGAGCTGGGTTCAGAACGTCGTGAGACAGTTCGGTCCATATCCGGTGTATGCGCAGGAATATTGAGAGGATTTCTCCCTAGTACGAGAGGACCGGGAGGAACGCACCTCTGGTGTGCCAGTTATCGTGCCAACGGTAAACGCTGGGTAGCCATGTGCGGAGTGGATAACCGCTGAAAGCATCTAAGTGGGAAGCCCACCTCAAGATGAGTATTGCCATGGCTTAAGCCAGTAAGGTCACGGGAAGAACACCCGTTGATAGGCTCTACGTGGAAGCTTGGTAACAAGTGCAGCGGAGGAGTACTAATAGACCGAGGGCTTGACCAAATAAACTTAATTTATTGTCTTTATTTTATATTTTCTATGCAGTTCTCAAGGTTCACACTATCCTGGTGTTCATGGCGATGTGGAACCACTCCGATCCATCTCGAACTCGGTTGTGAAACGCATCAGCGGCGAAAATATTTAGGGGGTAGCCCCTTGAGAAAATAGCTCAATGCCAGGTAAAATATTTTAAAGGGTTTACTTTGAAAAAAGTAAACCCTTTTTTATTTCTGACATTTACGACACCAATGTGTACTTCTTCCTGAGATTTTCTGTCTCTCAATTAAATTTTTGCATTGACGACATTCTTTACCAGTTCTTCTATAAACATTAGTTTGTAATCCAAAATTGCCATTTTCACCCTCTAAGTCTCTAAAGTCACTAAAGGTTGTTCCCCCTGCACCAATACTTTTTTTTAAAACGTCGACGACAGCTCTTATAAGTCTTTTTATTTCATTTTTTTTAATTGTTCTAGCCTCTCTAAAAGGCGATATGCCTGCAGAGTATAGACTTTCGTCTGCATATATATTCCCTATCCCAGCAATTATTGTTTGATCTAATAATATAGATTTTATGGACCTTGATTTGTTTGAAATTACTTTTGTTAGATAATTGACATTAAAATTTTCAGAAAAGGGCTCAGGCCCCAATGTTCCTAATCCCTTAATAATATTATTAGGCGATAATCCGTCTCTAACCCACCACATTTGACCAAAACTCCTTACATCAATATATCTAAGTTCATTATTATTGTTATCAAACAGTCTTATTCTGGTATGTTTACAAGGATTAGTAAGAGTATTATTAAAAGTGAAATAACCAGTCATCCTTAAATGAACGACTAGAACACCATTTTCTACAAATGATAATTCATTTGCATCATTATTATTACTAACAGTTTTCTTTAATTCCGCGATTAAATATTTTCCTCTTCTATCCCATTTATATATAAGTGAGTTTAGAAGACCTTCAATAAAGTCTCTTTTATCAATAGGATAAGCAACAGTTGACTCTCTACAGATTTCAACTCTTTTGATAATAAAATTCTTGAGTTTTTGTTCTAAACCTCTTCTAACCGTCTCAACTTCTGGTAACTCAGGCAAGTTTCTAGGTTTTCTCTAATTCACTTTCTGCAAAATTATTAGTATTTGCTCCTCCTTCAGTTCCACTTATTCCCCCATAATTCACTTTTTCAAATCTCACTACACAGTTATACTTGATTCCAGTTGTATCGACTGAAGCAACTTTGCCAATTTCGTTGTACCAGTATGACTCTGGTCTTTTAATTCTTACAAGATCTCCTCTTGAAATTGCCATTAATTTAAATTTAACTAGTAAAACAATACCTCAAAAGGGATATCTAACCAAAAACTATTCACAGATATTAATCAAATTAATTAACAGAAATCATTTATAAGATCTTTTTCAAATTTTTCTTTAGCCGGAATCCAACCCCTCCATTTTCTTCCAGGAATTCTTACATCTAAATCTTTTGTTGAACACTTTACAGAGATAATAACTTTTTTGTTATTTTGATTTAGGGCGTTTAGAAATTTTCT
The DNA here is from genome assembly GCA_003210915.1 of Prochlorococcus sp. AG-676-L21. Taxonomy (GTDB): domain Bacteria; phylum Cyanobacteriota; class Cyanobacteriia; order PCC-6307; family Cyanobiaceae; genus Prochlorococcus_A. Next base: position 5,776 of record QCUA01000035.1, read on the forward strand.
ACCACTTCCTTCTTCTAATTCGGTTTGTTGAATTGTTAAAGGACCATATTTTTTACTCTCTTTACTTATAAATTGATTAATGTTTTCTTCTTTAAGTGAAGTATTAACTTCTTGATTATTGATATTCTTTTCACTTAAAAATAATTTCGAACCAACTTCTAATGAATCTGGATTCTTGAGATTATTAATTTTAATAAGTTCTTTAAAGTTTAAACCATATTTAGTAGAAATTTCTGTAAGACTCTCCCCTTTTTGGACGAGATGATAGCTATTATTTATATCCTTATTAGGTTTATTTTCTTGACTAGAATCATAAATTTTTAGATTTTGTCCTACATATATATAATTTTCATCTTTTAAATTATTTAATTTAATAATGAAATCTTTTTTTATTGAATAAAGATTTGAGATACTTGTAATCGTATCGCCCACTTGAACGATATGAGTTTTTTTAAAGTCTGATATTTCATTATTAGATGATTCTACCTTCGTAGTATTTTCAATTTGATTATTTGATGAATCAATAATTTCTTCAGCCTTTATAAAATTAGTATTGAAAAAATTAATAATGAAGGCAAATAAAATAAACGTTAATTTCATTAATTTATCTATTTTCTTAAAGATAATCTCTGTATTTAAAATCGCTAGACTTTTGAAACCAAACTAATTAATTTAAATCTTAAAAATAAATTTTATAATTTTCATTACTTTGTCATAAGGTGGGTATCTCAAATTCAAATCAAATAAAAAGCCTTTGTAAGTTATGGATTTTTGATTTGAAAAGTTCTTAAATCCTTCTTCTCCATGAAATTTACCCATTCCACTTTTCCCAACCCCTCCAAATGGCAAATTTGGAATAAGTACAGGCAACATAACATCGTTAATACAAACGGTGCCAGAGCTTGTAACTTTAGAAATATGATCATGGATTTTTTTGTTTCCTCCAAAAATATATATTGCTAAGGGCTTTGAAGCTTGATTAATTTTTTTTAATGCTGAATCTTTATTGTCAATCCCAATAACTGGAAGAAGGGAGCTAAATAATTCTTTTTGAATAATATTTTTATCTTGTAATTTTACTTTTAAAATTGTGGGTGATATCTTCATTCTTTTTTTACTACAAGTTCCTCCAAACAAAATACGTTTCTCCTTTTTATATCTTTTGAGAAGTTCTGAAGTCATGGAAAATTGGTTTTTTTGCAATTTGGATAAGTTTTTTGAGATTATTGGATCTTCTCCATAAAAAATATTTATAAATTTCTTTAACTCTTCAACTAATTGATTTTCAATTTCTTTCTCTACAAATATATGATTAGGCGCCATACATGATTGGCCTGAATTGAAAAATTTGCCCCATACAATTCTTTTTGCTGCAATTTCTAAATTTGCATTTTTGAAAATAATTACTGGATTTGTTCCACTAAGTTCCAAAGTTAATGGAGTTAAGTTTGTTGAAGCTGATTTCATAATAGATTTTCCCGTTTCAGTACTTCCTGTAAAAAAAATATGATCGAAATTTTGTTCTACCAGTTTTATTGACTCTTTATAGTCTCCCTCAATCGTTAACAAAATATCTTTTTGGAAATATTTATCAGTTAATTTTTTGATTAGTTTAGATGTAGAAGAACATTTTTCTGATGGTTTTATTACAGCAGTATTTCCCGAAGAAAAAATATTTACGAGGGGCTTTAAGAGATACAATAAAGGATAATTATATGGCCCTAAAATCAGCACACAACCTAGTGGTTCGTAGATTACTTTTGAGAATGATGGGAAAAGATATATTGGCGTTTTTACCTTTTTAGGTCGCATCCATAATCTAAGATTCTTCTTTATTAAGGAAATTTCTTCTTTAATTAAGAGTATTTCTGAAAGAGCTTCAAGTTCTGATTTACCTAGATCAAGGAAAAGAGCTTTGATTATTTCTTTTTTATTCTCATCTAAAAGTTGAGAAATCTTGCTAATCTGCTGGATCCTCCAACTTATACTCTCTGTTTGACCAGTAATTACTTTATTTTTTAATTTCTCAATATTTGATTTATACGATTTATCTAAAATATTCATCTAGAAAATTTTTTATATGATAGTTAATATATCAGATTAATAATATTAAATATCGATAAATTATTTAAACAAATAAGGCCTTATTATTTTTTATAAATAATATCAATATTAAATCATATTTTGAAAATAATAAGAAAAGAAGCACAATTTATTATTCCTTCTTTTTTATGTTTTTTATTATTTATATTTATAAATTTTAAGCGCTTTTTCTTGGTTTCAGACCTTTCCTATTGGTCGAGTTATCTTATTAATCAACCTTATAGGATATTAAGCTATAGTTTTGTTCATAAAGATTTTAATCATTTATTATCTAATTTATTTGGAATAATTGTAGTTAGATATTGTTTTATAAATTTGAACTTAAAGAATATATTTCTTTTCCTTTATCTAATTATTTTATTAATACCAATTCAGACTTTTTTTTTATTTATACTAGATAATTTTATATTTTATAATCCTAATCATTTGTTGGTTGGTTTTAGTGGAATTATATTTGGTACATTTTCCTTTATATTGCTTTCCTCTCTTTATGGTAAAGAATATATTTTAAATATTTTTATTGGCTTGAAAAAGAACAGTGAAATTTATAAATTAATGACCGTTTTTTTGTCTTTGGGGATTGTTTATTCTTTTTTACCAAGCATAAGCCTATCTGGACATATCGCAGGAATATTGAGTGGCTTTATTATTTTTATTCTTTGAAGCGAGAATATATTTTTCCTTAGTAATGATTAAATTAACTACATCTAAATCTTAAAAATCTTATTTAATTTAGTTAATATATTATTAATGAATAAAAATTTTTCAATCAGACTAATATCTAATGATGAGATCCAGAAAGTTACTGATTGGGCTAGGTTAGAGGGATTTGCTCCTGGATTTGATGACATCTCAATTTATAAAAATACCGATAAAAAAGGGATATGGGTTGGATGTCTTGATAACGATCCTATAGGCTCTATAGCTTGTGTTAAATATAATTCTTCTTATGGATTTATAGGATTATTCATCGTAAAAAAAGAATTCCGAAATATGGGTTATGGAGTGAGATTATGGAAACATGCATTAGATTATTTGAAAAATGTTGGTTGTATTGGTTTAGAAGCAGCTCCAAACAGATTAGATGATTATCAAAGGTGGGGTTTTAAAAAATCTTCCATAACAAATAGATGGAAATTAGAAGGCATTCAAGATTTACCAAATGGGAATTTTTATAAAGATGATAATAATACTTTTAGTGTTGTTCCAGGTAACCAAATTCCCCCTGAAGCTGTTTTAATATACGATTCGCAACGAGAACCTAGTCCTAGGCCTCACTTCTTGAAAGATTGGCTGAAGAATTCTTTTGGAAATGTTAGTGCGCTTGTTGATAATAATGGCATGTGCCATGGCTTTGGGAGGATAAGACCTTGTATGCTTCAAGATAATAATAAAGGTTGGCGAATTGGCCCTCTTTTGGCTGATACTCCTCCTTTGGCAGAATTGCTTATTAGAAAATTAGTTAGGAATCTAGAAGCTCAAATCTTCTTGGACTGTTCGAATCTCAATCCTTATGCAAATTATCTTTTATCTAGTATGGGTTTTAAAGAAATTTCACAAACTTATAGAATGTATAAAGGAATTCAACCTTCATGCCCAATGAATCAGGTATACGGGCTTGCTTGTTTAGAGTTGGGCTAGTCATTTTTCTAATACGGAATATTTTTTCTTACTTCTATTTATCTTTCATAACTAGAAACTTTATAGAGTTATTGCTTTATTAGATTTTGAGAAGGTTAATTTTCAGCTGTTTTTAATATCCTTTCTACAGTATCTGCATTGATTATTATGATCTCTCCATTATCAATGTCTGCCACTTGAAACAACGTCCATGAATTTGGATTTCTTGCTCCTCCTATACAGTTAATAACTTGCCCAATCCAATATTCATGACGATCGTTTTGTGTATTTCCTGGAGGCTTTTCATTTTTGATTACTACATGATCTCCAGGCTTAACGAAAAGAAATTCATAAGTTTCCGAAGAGGCCATAGTGTACTATTCTTAATAGTACAAATATACTATAAAGTCTGTATTTTTGGTTTTACTTTATGAGTAGTATTTATTCTCCTAATCATGTAAAAATATAATTTATAAATAAAAAAGTCAAACTATTTAAATTAGAAATAATTACGAAACTATTCAAATTTTTAAATTTTTAAATGACTTTGAGATTAAAAAATATAACTAAAAAGAATTAAAGTATCTGATCTTTTAAATTAAAATAGATTTAAGTTGATCAAGGATATCAGTACGACTAGATACTAATTTTGTAAATAATAAATAAACTAACCCACCCATAGCAATTCTTCCATTTAATTTTTCTAACTGTTTGAGTTTCTTAAACAATTTTTTTTTAATTCTTATTAAAATTTAATCGCTTATATTAAAAAAAAAGTAGCGGTTGTTTCTAAAAATTATTTTATTTGACGAACAAAGTATATTAGTTTTCGTTAAAAATTTATTTAAATAGTGGAGGAGATTAAAGCCACCCTTCTTTCATTTTTAAATAAAGTTGTTCTGTTTCCGCAGAATAAATATTACTGTCTTGATATGATTGCTGCTGCTGCTGTTGTTGTTGCTGAGTAGAATCGATTTCTTGAGTTTTTACTTCGCTCATTTGCCCATTGAGAAAATTGATGTGTTTATTCTCTCATATTTAAAGCTTTTTTTGTTTGTTTGAATTCTTAAATTTTATTTAAATTTATTTTAATCTGATGTTTCGCCTTTTATTTACAGAGAAATCATTTGACAGCAGTAGTTTTGGAATATAGCAATTGAACCTCCCAATATACTATTCCAAGAAAAATTGCACTTGCAAGAAGAATTTCAGAAATTGTAAGCATGGCTTTATCGTTAGTATTTTAATTTTCGTATCAACTAACACAGAAATCAATAGGTAATATATACATAAAAATTTTTTTATAAATCTTAAGTGATTAAACTAGGTCTTTGAATATTATAAAATTAAAATAAATTTAAAATTCTTTCGTGGAAAATTCCATAAACATTTCTATCTTGATCCCCTTGATACCAATGGGTATGGCTTTGCTTATATTGAGTCTGTTAGTAAGTTTCAATAGAACAATAAATAGACTTACCAAGCCAGTTAGCGCCCTTGCAGTCTTTTCTTTATTAAGTTCTGCTCTGATAAGTGCATTCTTATATTTTAAAAAAATTGAAGGCGAAGTCTTTTTATCTGATTATCTAAAACTCTTTGGAAGTACAAATTTAACACTCCACCTAAATTCTTTAACTGAAAAAATCGTAATATTTTTTGCCGTAATAATCGCAATTGTAATTGGAGTGCTCTTTTATAAATTGCCTAGGCGAAAAGGCTATGTCTCATTGATTATCGGAATTGGCTTGATTTCTTCCTCAATAATGTTTGCAGTATTTTTTCTTGATTTTTCAGTTTTAATTTAGGATTGAGTTATCATCGCTAAGGCTTCATTAAGTTCTTCAACGTGATTAAGTTCGTCTTGCGCAATTTCTTTTATCTTTTGATCTTCAGGGTGATCTTTTAGGTACTTTGTATAGGTATTAAATGCATGCTCTTCAATTTTGATATTTACGTCATAAGCATTTCTTGGAGAACAGAAATAATAAAAAACCATAATCCAGTAATAGACAAGTACAAGGTGCCTTGCTAAAAACCTGTCAATCCAAAACTTATCTCCTCCTCTTTTCTCCATTTCTTTTAGATGCTCCGTCTCATTAATGGCTTGGTAAAAATGTTCTTTCATCAAAAACATTGTGATGTCATTTTTTTAATCCAAGTGATTCTTTGAAATGAAGAACAGAAAGAAAAGCAAAATAAGGAGACCTTGCAATAACTTCTAATACCCAAAATCTCTGCAAATGCCTATCTGAATAAACAAAATCAAGGATCTTAACCGTATTGTTCAAAATAAATGAATTCAAATTTTTCATAAAAACCTCAATCTCTATTAATAAGTATAATTACTTAGATACTAGGCGTTTAAACTTTTAACTAATAATTAATATTTTTAAAGTTTAAGCAAATCAAAATTAAGCATTGAAAAAAAAATTTTTTAATGCATATTTTAAATAGCTAAATTTTTTAAATGACTTCAACAGAAAAGATTGCCAATGCTAAAAAAAGAATTAATGAGTTAGAAAGACTAATTAAATATTGGGATAATTCAAATGAACAAAATATCAAGAAAATTGATTTTGAAGTTAATAATGAAAAGATAGCTGCTTAATTTATTAGCTTGAAATAAACTACGCTAGTTTTCTTATATATTTAGTACATTACTTACGTGTTTAATATTCATATCATTCATTTTGAGTGATTAGAGCAATTAAACCTATTTTCAAAATTCAAAATTACAAATAATCTAGTTAAATATTAGATTATTTTATGAATACATTTACTAACAAATACTTGTTCCCTATAAAGTTACTCCCTTGGATTTTTTGGGGTTTCATATCAGTTGTGGGTGTTTATTTATTCTCTAATGCATGGATAAGTTAAGGATTAAATGATTTTTTAGCTCCTTTTAATCCAGTCAGGTGAACCTCCAAACCAGTCAGAAATGTCATCTTTATTTGGATTAAAATGATTCTCTCTTTCTAATCCATCAATTCCTAGCGATTGAATTAGTCCATTAATACTATCTTCGCTTTGTCTTCCATGTCTTCTGATACTATTTGCTTTTTT
>QCUA01000036.1 GCA_003210915.1 Prochlorococcus sp. AG-676-L21
GGAAATCCTAAAGTTAAATAAAATTATGAATAGATTTAATACTTAGTTTTTATTAAGAATGGTTTTTAAATACCAAAAGACTAAATTTCAACGATTAGTTATTGAAACTTTTGACAGTTTAAGCCAATGGGCAGTAAATCCATGGCGAAGATATTCTTTAGCTTTAACTGTTGTTTTGACTGGTTACTTTTTTGGTAGTTCATTAGGAATGATAAGTGCAGTCGTTGAATTAATTGACCCGGTAGGTGCTTTTTTATCAGTTTTTTTTATTGAAATTTTGATTAAATTTAGACGAAGATTACGTTTTGATAAAAGAAAAAAAATATTAGTATTATTACTTGATTCTTTAAGACTAGGTTTATTTTACGGTTTTTTTACTGAAAGTCTAAAATTGCTTTAAATTTAATTATTGAATTTACTTAATAGATAAAGTAAAGCCATTCTTGTAGGAATACCATTTGAAACTTGATCATTTATTAAGCAATTTGGATATTCATCAACAATTCTGCTGCTGATTTCAATGCCACGATTAATAGGCCCTGGGTGCAAAATAGGAATATCTTTACAATTCAAGGATAGTTTTTCTGGAGTCAAACAATAATTTTCACTATACGATTTAATACTGCTTAATAAATTCTCTATCATTCTTTCTTTTTGTAATCTTAAAACAATTACTGCATCTGCACATTTAATGGATTCTTCTAATGAACTCGAAATTGTGATAGAACCTCTTGAAGAAATAGGGTCTCTTAATTGATTTGGTGGAGAACTACTTACAAAATCAGTAAATTCTTCAGGTATAAGTGTTGGTGGACCACACAAGATTATGTTTGCCCCAAATGCGGTCAATGCCCAAAGATCTGATCTGGCTACTCTAGAGTGAATTACATCACCAACTATTAATATTTTTTTAGAATTTAATATCTCTGGTTTCAGTAATTTTGGAGAAAAGAATTTTATTAATGTATAGAGATCTAGTAATCCTTGACTAGGGTGGCTATGTAAACCATCACCAGCATTAAGAACCGAAGTTTTTGCTTTAGATGCATCGAGTTTTTTGGAAATTTCTAAAGGGACATGGCTTGATGAATGTCTAATGACTAAAATATCAGACCCCATGGCAGCATATGTTAGTGCAGTATCTATGAGAGTTTCTCCTTTACTTAAAGAACTTGAGGAAGGAGAAAAGCTTTGAACATCTGCAGAAAGCCTTTTAGCAGCAAGCTCAAAACTATTGCGAGTTCTAGTACTAGCCTCAAAAAATATTGATGTTATTAACTTTCCTTGTAAAGCAGGTATTTTTTTTGTCCCGGCATTATTAAGAGATTTAAATCTTTCAGTTAACTCAAAAACTGATTTGTAATCATCTACTGAGAAATTTGAAAGTGTGAGGATATGTTTGTGAGGCCAATTTTCCATTATGTTACCCCAGACAAATTATTAGTTGAATTTTTTAAATTAGGATTTCTATCACCTTTTTCCCTTTTACTAATACTTCTGCTCCTTTTAAGATACCAACGCCATTTTATATTTTTTGCTTTAGAAATGCCAATTCTTGTTGTTTGAATTAAATCTTTTTTCTCTAAATATGACGTTCCTTTGCTGATCCACAAACATTTATTATTAAGAATTTCGAGGGAATTGAATTTATTATCTACTTCAAATGTTTTGGTTACTAATCCTGGGCCAGAAGCTAACCTTTCGTTTTTATTTGATATAAAAACCGCCCTTATTAAAACACCACTTGCAAAATTATCTTTATCAGTAACAATATTTAAGCAATGATGAATTCCGTAAGATCTGTAAATATAAAATCTTCCTGGCTCACCAAACAATACTTTATTAGAAGGAGTCTTTTTATTATATCCATGGCAAGCCTCTTCTTCTTGTGAATAAGCTTCAGTCTCAACTATCATTCCTTTTATTAGGCCTTTATCAATTCTATTTCTAAACAGATAACATCCAATTAAGTCAGGTGCTACAAGCTTGGAGTGCCGGTAAAAAAAATTTTTTTTAAAAGATTGTTGATCTATTTTTAAATACTTATCTAAGCTTATTTTTAACGGTCAAATACAATTTAGTCTAGCTTTTGAAGCATAAAAAAATTTTTCTCTTGTCATGAGATTTTATAAATATATTGTTATCAATTTTGTTTAATTCATTAAAGGCTTAAGTAATGCTTGTGAAAATCCTTTAATGTCTATAATGAAATTGATTTTTTGATAACTGAAAGCAGATGAAACGAATTAGTAATGATGAAGTTAAAAAAGTAGCACAATTAGCAAGACTAGAATTAAATGAAAGTGAGATTCATCAGCATGCAGAACAGTTAGAAAAAATTTTGGAATATATTAAACAACTAGAGAAAATTAATACCGAGAATGTTCCATGCACTACTAGAGCTATAGAAGTGGTCAATGTATTGAGAAAAGATGAAAAGAAAAATTATGAAAATTCTGAGGAAATTTTAGATTTGGCACCTTCAAGAGAAAATAAATTTTTTAAAGTGCCAAAAATTATTAATGAATAGCTAGTTACCACCTATATAAGTCTTGTTAACTATCTTTAGTAAAATTTTTTTTATTTTAAAACTTGGGAATGAATTTATTATTTTTCTAAGTTTTCCTTTTTTACTTTTGTGACTTCTTATCCCTATAAGTAGATCGTAAATAAAATTAAAAGTATCGCCTTTAGTTTCAAAAATACCTACTCTTTGAGGAGAACCTTTGATGTCTAATAAAGGTTTGGTTTTTTCGTAAGCTATTTTATATTCAAACCAGGGTATTGAAGGCCATAGGTGATGGATTAAATGATAATTTTGACCCATTATGAGAATATTCAAAAATTTGCCTGGATACACTCTTGAGTTTATCCATTTATTTTTTGAGCGAAATGGCCTATGAGGGAGATAATCAAAGAAAATACCTAAAGTGACTCCAACCATTAATGCAGGACCAAACCATAAATTATAGATTAAGTTCATAAAGTCAAATTTTAAGCCAGCTAAGATGATTGTTATAAATATCGATCTCTCCATTCCCCACTGTAGTAATTCATATTTTCTCCAGAGTTTTCTCTGAAAGAAAAATATTTCATGATAAAAGAATCTTGGAGCAATAAGCCAAATTGGCCCAAAAGTGCTCACAATATGGTCTGGATCATTTTTGGGATCATTTACATGAATGTGATGTTGTAGGTGAACTCTAGTGAAAACTGGAAAACTGAAGCCTAAGAGTATAGCTGATCCATGACCCATTGCTTGGTTTATCCAGGGCACAGGATGGGCAGCCTTATGACATGCATCATGTATCACGGTTCCTTCAATATGAAGAGCAAGAAATGCAGTAGCAATTAGAACAGGTAGAGGCCAAACCCCTCGGTACCACTGCCATACACTCAGAAAAGCAAGAAAATAACCACCAAAGAATAGACCTAATGTGGGGTTCCAAAAATTAGGAGGATCGACATAATTTTTGATCTCCCTGTTCCAGTTAAATGTCTTGGAGGAATTAGTTTGAATATTTTTATTTTTACTAGTTAAGTTTGAAATTGTTTCTTTTAATCTATAAGCAATATAACCAATAATTCATAGTGATTGCATAACAATATCAAACATTTTTAAATCTTTCTAAATTTATTGAGCCTAGTATTATGTGTCAAATTAAGGATCTTAAGTAAAAAATATTTTTAAAATATACCTCGCTAAACTAAAATTTTATTAAGCGGTCGTGGCGGAATTGGTAGACGCGCGAGTTTTAGGTACTCGTATCTTCGGGTGTGGGAGTTCAAGTCTCCCCGACCGCATTACAAGAGAAAATTAATATTAAGCAATTAAATTAGTTAACTATTTGCATATTTACTATAATTTAGATATTAATAAAAAATTTTTTTGACAATTTATTTAGGCTTTTTATATTTATTCTTTGGAATTATATTTTTGTTAATGCCCCTAATATATATTGAATTAGGTAGACCAAGAGACTTTATAAAAAGTGGTTTAAACCTAGTTATTGGGATGTTCTTAATTTATAAAAAAAATAGTTTTAATACTTTAAATTATTTAATTTTTATTGTCATTACTACATTACTGACTTTTTATATAGTAGAAATATTTTCTATAAGGTGGAATCAATTAACTAATCAAGAGAAAAATAAATTACAAACTTTAGAGGAATTGAAAAAAAATCTTTCAATTTTTTTAAAGGCCATCTCTCTAGCAAGGCAAGATTTTTTAAATTCAAACAATATTTTAAAATTTGGAAGAAAAAATGAAAATTTAAATAAAAAAAAGTGGGTTAGGAATGATGAAAATGATAATATAGTTAATTCAAATAAAAATAATTTACTTACTTTAGAGATGCCAAAAAAAGCAACAAATCAATCTACAAAAGATACAATAAATGAAGGGTAAATCATTAAATAAATTAATCGATTATAAATAAATTCTATAATTTCGAATGAAATCAAAACATAACAAAGAAAAAAAATCTGGCTTTTCCTATAAAGAAACTTTGAATTTATTGAAGACTGATTTTTCGATGCGAGCTAATTCAGTAATTAGGGAACCAGAGATTCATGAATTCTGGTCAAGAAATAAGATTGATTTGGAGTTGGGTTCATCTAACTCAGGTAAAAATTTTACTTTGCATGATGGACCCCCTTATGCGAATGGTTCCCTCCATATGGGACATGCTTTAAATAAAGTCTTAAAGGATATTATTAATAAATACAAAACCTTACAAGGTTTCAAAGTTCATTTTATACCTGGTTGGGATTGCCATGGGTTGCCAATTGAGTTAAAGGTTCTACAAAGTTTAAAATCCAACGAAAGAAGAAATTTAGATTCTTTAGGTTTAAGAAAAAAAGCAACAGATTATGCAAAAATTCAAATCAACAATCAACTAGAGGGCTTTAAGCGATGGGGTATTTGGGGAGACTGGGATAATCCCTATTTAACACTTAAAAAAAATTATGAGTCTGCTCAGATTGGTGTTTTTGGAAAGATGTTCTTAAATGGCTATATATATAGAGGTTTAAAACCTGTTCATTGGAGTCCAAGTTCTAGAACAGCACTTGCAGAAGCAGAATTAGAGTATCCTGAGGAGCATTTTTCAAAAAGTATTTATGTTTCTTTAAATATTACTAAATTATCAGATGCAGTTCTTCTTAAATTAGAAGAAAAAGATCTGAGAAACAAATTAATTTCTAGTTATAATAAATTATTTATAGCTATATGGACTACTACTCCATGGACAATTCCTGGTAATGAAGCAGTAGCTATTAATCCTAGAATAAATTATGTTTTTGCCTCAGATCAAAACGGCAATATATATCTTTTTGCTAGAGATTTAATTTCTGAAATTTGTGAAAAGCTAGATAGAGAATTTAATGTTTTATTAGATATAAAAGGCTCTTTGCTAGAGGGTCTTGAGTATAAGCATCCTACAAAAAATAAGTTTTGCAATATTGTAATTGGAGGTGATTATATAACCACTGAATCTGGGACAGGAATTGTGCATACTGCCCCTGGTCATGGCATGGATGATTTTAATGTTGGGCATAAATATCAATTACCCATAACATGTATTGTCGATGAAAAAGGTAATTTAAATAAGCATGCTGAAAAGTTTTGCGGATTAAATGTTTTAAAAGATGCTAATGATTTGATTATTGAAGATTTGGAGAAAAATAACTTACTCCTTTTAAAAGAAAATTATAAACACAGATATCCTTATGATTGGAGGACTAAAAAACCTACAATTTTTAGAGCAACTGAACAATGGTTTGCATCAGTAGAGGGATTTAGATCTTCAGCCTTGAAAGCAATAGAAGATGTTGAATGGATGCCAAAAACTGGTAAGAAAAGAATTTATTCGATGGTTGTTGGAAGAGGTGATTGGTGTATTTCTAGACAAAGGTCATGGGGAGTGCCAATACCTGTTTTCTATGAAAAAGAAGGGAAAGAAGTACTAATTAATACTGAAACTATTAACCATATAAAAAGTTTATTTGAGGAGTATGGAGCAGATGTATGGTGGGAATGGGATGAGAAGAAACTATTGCCAGAAAAATATAGAAATGAATCTGATCGTTGGGAAAAAGGGCTAGATACTATGGATGTCTGGTTTGATTCAGGTTCTAGTTGGGCCGCAGTTTGTGAGCAAAGGGAAGAATTACAATATCCAGCTGATTTGTATTTAGAGGGATCTGATCAACATAGAGGTTGGTTTCAATCATCTTTGCTAACTTCGGTAGCAGTAAATAATAAGCCGCCATATAAGACAGTTCTAACTCATGGATTTGCTTTAGATGAGAATGGCAGAAAAATGAGTAAATCCTTGGGTAACGTTGTTGATCCTAATATTATTATTAATGGTGGTCCTAACCAAAAAATACAACCTGCCTATGGAGCAGATGTCCTTAGGCTTTGGGTTAGTTCTGTTGATTACTCAGTTGATGTACCAATTGGATCAAATATTTTAAAACAACTTTCAGATGTTTATAGAAAAGTAAGAAATACAGCTAGATATCTCTTAGGTAATATTCATGATTATGATCCTGCGTTAGAGGAAATTGATATTGATCAGTTGCCGTTATTAGATCAATGGATGTTAAATAGGTTAGTTGAAGTCTCAGATGAAGTAACAATTGCATATGAAAATTATGAATTTTCAAAGTTTTTCCAAATATTGCAAAGTTTTTGTGTTGTGGATTTATCTAATTTTTATTTAGATATCGCAAAAGATAGATTATATGTAAGTGCTAAAACTCAATTTAGGAGAAGATCTTGTCAATTTGTGATGTCCAGAATTGTAGAAAATTTAGCTGTCATTATTTCTCCAGTTCTTTGTCATATGGCTGAAGATATTTGGCAAAATATCCCATATTCAACTATTGAAAAATCAGTATTTGAAAGAAGATGGCCAAAATTTCCTGAGTCATGGCTTAATCCCGAACTTAATGAACATATTTCTAATTTAAGAACATTACGTGTAGAAATTAATAAAGCAATAGAAGGTTGTAGAACCCAACAAATGATTGGAGCTGCTCTTGAGACTGAGGTTAATTACCTCCCTGAAAATGAGTTTTTTAAAAATTCTCTTTCTTGGCTTGATAAATTTGGCAATAAAGAAGTGGATTTATACCGTGATTGGTTGATAGTTTCTGATTTTAATATAGTTAATAATTTATCTAAGGATTGTTTAAGCATCGATAATAATGAACTTGGAAAGATTCAGATTCTTAAAGCTAAAGGTCTTAAATGTGATAGATGTTGGCATTATCAAAATATTACAGTTAAAGGGATTGAAAACACTAAATTATGCGAGAGATGTGCAAATATTATTAATTTATAATGAGTTGATTTAAATCCAATTTTCTTGATTTAAAAAAAATAGAGAGTTTTCATTCTCTTTGATAATTCCGTCTATTCCTTTGATTAAGGTTGCCCTATATAATATGAACTTTGTAAAAAATGATCAAATTTCACAACATTTTTTTCTGAATCAATTTCAGTTTGATGACTTGTAGAGTTACTAAACCCTTTATAAATTATTATTTCTAAAAATTCTTTAGAATCTTTTCTTAATGATTAGCCTTGTAGTTTTAAAAGTCTATTTGGAATCATAAAACTTATATGTTCTAAGTTTTTGATTAAATCAATATCTGCCATAATTCGAAAAACCAGAATTCCGGCCACTCTTTGGGAGTTTAATTATTGCCCATTGCAATAAACCTAGTGTATATATTAATAAGGCAAATAAACCTAAAAATTTTGCTACTGGTTGAGAAAAGCTAGCTCCAAAAAAGAAATTAAATAAATTTTTTAAAATCAAGTAGAAATTTGTTGAAGGTTTAAGCCAAATTTCACATTCCGCAGAATTAATAAAAGAAATACAATTAATATTATTTAAAGTTTGTATTAAAAAACTTAAAGATATAAAAGTTATAGACCATCGCCAAACTTTCGTGGTTGTAGTTAATGCATGGGATATCCTATATTCATTTAACTCATCATTAATATCATTCCAAAACCATACTGAGATTGTCATTATTAATGTTGAAATATTTGTAATTAAGAGAGCAAAGTTGTACTCACCAATGAGGAGGATAAGACTTATAAAGAATAGAATTGATATTTTCCAATAATTAGATAGGAGTTTTGTAATAGCTTTACTTTTGTTTTTTATAGACCAAAAAAATAGAGTTAAAGGAAGTCCAACTATAAAGATTAAAGAAAGTTGAAAAGATAGCCAAATAGAAAGGTGATTAAGACTGTTCAAAACTTTTTCTTTTTAACACACATAATTATTAAACCTCACCCACCTGCTTCTTAACTTATTATTGTCATAGTTGTGAATAATATGCATCATATTAATTCTACTAAGAAATAATTAAATAATTTTTATGAGACAGCATGTAAATCCACTTAGTAAAAATTTCTTTGAAAGTGATCCAATACCTCCATTGAATCAAATCTTTGAAAATCCAAAATTGCCTCTACATTTGGATATCGGTTGCGCTTCTGGTGATTTCTTATTCGAATTATCATTTGAAAATAAAAACTGGAATTATATAGGAATTGAAATTAGAGAAAAGTTAGTTTTAAATGCTAATTTGAAAATGAAAAGTACGGAAAATAAGAATTTATATTTTTCATTTAGTAATGCAAATAACATTTTTGATCATTCTAATAATAAATCAATTATTGATTTAATAACTAGTATTTCTTTTAACTTTCCGGATCCATGGTTTAAAAAGAAACATCACAAAAGACGAGTAATTCAACCTAAATTAATAAATTTACTCTCGAATTCATTAAAAAAAGGATCCTTAATCTTTATTAAAACAGATGTAAGAGAGCTTTTTGATCATATGGAACTCACAATATCCGAAAGTATAAAGTTCAAAAGATTAGCAAATCAAGAGTTTCAATTTTATGAAAGTTTTAATCCAAATAGAATTCAAACTAATAGAGAAAAATATGTAATATTAAATCAACTTAAAATTTATGAAAGTATTTACAAGAAAATTTGATTTCAAAAATTTTTAGATATTTTATTGATTTTTGTGCTAATTTCAGTTGTGATTTTTGTCGATAAACAATCGACTTCTTTTTTATTTTGTGCCTCAACTAATATACGTAACACAGGTTCCGTTCCACTTGGACGAATATAAACTCTACAATTATCCTTTTTAATATTTGAAAAACTTTCTATAGTTTCATTTATGAATTCCTTATATGATTTATCGATATTTTTAAAGTCAAAATTTAAAAATACATTAGTTAGTTTTTGAGGATATGGTAAAAAGCTACTATTAAGCCAAGATCTTAAACTTATATTTTTTTTCTTGCAGTATTTTGAGATTTGAATTGCAGTTAATATTCCATCCCCACAAAAGTTGTTAATTATTGAAAGTATATGTCCTGATTGTTCCCCTCCTAATAAGGCCTTTTTATTCTTTATAGCTTCAAATATGAATTTATCTCCAACTTCAGTTCTATGTAAAATCCCCCCAATTTTATTCCAAGTATTTTCAAAACCTAAATTGGCCATTCTTGTTGAGATGATTGTTTTATTTATAAGTAATTTTTCTTCTAAAAGTTCTCTTCCCCATAGAAAGAGTATGTGATCTCCATCCAGTATATTGCCTTTTGAATCAACCCCAATAACTCTATCGGCGTCTCCATCGAAGCTAAATCCCATATCAGCATTGTTCTCTTTTATGGCTTTAATTAGTGGCTCCAAGCATGTAGAACCACAATTTAAATTTATTTTAAAACCATCTTGCTCATTATTAATGACTTTGACATTAGCTCCTAGTTTCTTAAAAATACTTGCCGCGCAGGTAGTTGCAGATCCGTAACATGTGTCTAAAATTATTTTCATTCCTTTTAAGTTTTCATCCCCCATAGTATTGATAAGTCCTTCGGTATAAATATTAAAAAGATCGTTATTTTCCCTTATGGATGTTTTTTTATAATTAGATATTTTAAGCTTGTTTGCTGTCTCTAAAATCAGTTCTATTTGATTTTCAAATTCCTTTTTAATTTTTTCGCCATTATTATCAAAAAATTTAATACCATTGTATTCAGGAGGATTATGGCTTGCAGAGATCATGATCCCACTACTGAATTTTTCTTTTTTTATTAAGAAAGGGATAGCGGGTGTAGGACAGATTCCTAAATATATAAATTCTTTTCCTGCTGCATTAATACCTCTTGATATCGCCTCAAGTAGAATAAATCCACTTATTCTTGTATCTCTTCCGATTAGTATTGGATTATTAGTTTTAGTTAAAACTCCTAAAGCATATCCAACCTTATATGCTAGAGAATATGTTAATTCCTTATCAAATCTCCCCCTAATCCCATCAGTCCCAAATATAGATTGCATATTATAATTTCTATAAGTATAAATATTTTGCGAGTTGTATTTATATTATCAGCTGATTAAAAGTAAAAAGAATAATACTCTCTTTAATTATATTATCTATATAAAATATATAGAGTTAATAACTATATAATGCAATCTGGAAATAAAGAATCTTTTTTAAATCCCTCCCAAAAGTCAATACTTATATTATTTTTTGCTCTAATTATTTGCTCTGTAATTGGGTTGAAAAATTTTATATTTCAACCCACTTTTCTTCTTAAGAAATTTGGACAATCATCTATTGATCCTGAAATAGCTTTTACAAATAATAAACCTACTTTCCTTGAATTTTATGCAGATTGGTGCGAAGTTTGTAAGGAAATGGCTCCTAAAGTTAATGATATAAAAAGTGAATATGAAAAAGATATTAATTTTGTTTTTTTAAATGTAGATAATCCGAAATGGGAAAAATATATAAGAAATTTTAATGTTAATGGAATTCCACAAGTAAATATTTTTGATAAAGATGCCAAATTAGAACTTACATTTATCGGAAAACAGGAAGAAAAAATTATAAAAGAATCTCTGGATAATTTAAATGTTAATTTTAGAGGTGATTCACAAATTCTAAATTCAGAATTCTCAATAATCAAAGAAAATAAAAATTATCAATCTTCTCCGAGGAGTCACGGATAAATTTATTTCCAATTCAATGCTTCAGATACAGATGGAAAATATTTGATAAATACTTTCTTACAGTCTTCAGCTATTTCCATATGTTCTTTTTGCGTTCCTTCTTTTGATCTTAGCTGTATATAGTGAATCCAAGACCTACATGAACCAGTCATATAGATTCTTGTTGGGGTAGCTAAGGGCATGATAAATCTAGCGCATTCCTTCGCAATTCCTTCGTGGAGCATTTCTTCGTATAATTTATTTGCTTGTTGAAAGTGTTTTGAAATTTTTTCTGAAAATTTTATTTTAAGTTCATCCGGTATGTCATCAATGCTATTTTGACGATTCTTTTTGTCTTGTCTTCTTAAGTTTGGGATAGGAATTTCATTTCCTAGTAAATTCGTTTCAGCATACCTTTGTGAGAATTCTTGAAAAGTAAATGATCTATGTCTAAGGATTTGAGCTGCAATACCTCTATTAGTTTCGATTTTCAATGTCATGCATGATTGTTCAAAAACTGACCAGTGCTCATGTTGTATACAATATCTTAATAATCCGGCGAATTTATCATTAGCTTGATTAGAAGGATTAGAAACTCTGGCGATATGAGCCATTGTTTTTTCCGCATCTGGAGTTAATGAAATTAGCTCAACTTTTCTCATATTAAATTTTGGCTAAAGTAACTTGTTCTGGTTGATTTTGATATTTACCTTTCCTATCTTCATATGTTGTAGAGCAAGGATCACCCTCAAAAAATAATAGTTGACAAATACCTTCATTTGCATAAATCCTACAATCTGCACCTGAACTGTTGCTGAATTCTAATGTAAGATGCCCCTCCCAACCTGCCTCGGCTGGAGTTGTATTTACGATTATTCCGAGACGAGCATAAGTACTTTTACCGATACATATTACAGTAATATTTTCTGGAACTTTCATTTTCTCTAACGCAACTCCTAGGCCGTAAGAATGCGCAGGTAAAATAAAAAATTCACCATCTTTATCTTTGTGAAGAATCGTTTTTTCTAAATTGTCAGGATTAAACTTCTTCGGATTCATAACTGTTCCGGGGACATGCTTAAATATTAAAAACTCTTTAGAAGATAGTCTTAAATCATAACCATATGAGGAACATCCATAACTTAAAACCGCATTTTTTTTATTGTTAGGATCTAGATGTCTGATTAAATTTGATTGAAAAGGATTTATCATTCCTTGGGAAGCTTTTTGGTTTATCCAAAGATCATTTTTGAGCATAATTTTTATGAGCGAAGTTCTGTAATTTGGTCAGCCATTAATAAGAAATTTTTCGGAATGGATGTACCAGTAAGGATTACATCTCCTGATATAAATCGGTTTTCAAGTGTTGAAATCAAATCATCTTTATCGATAATATTCATCTCAATAGC
>QCUA01000037.1 GCA_003210915.1 Prochlorococcus sp. AG-676-L21
ATTCATGTGGTAAGTGGCGCTGATCATCTTATTGCAATGGCCCCATCATCGATTACGAGTCCAAAAATTGCGGCGAGAAATAGTATCTCATGGGGCTTGGGGCACTCTTCAGGAGTCATCTTTTTAGCCTTTCTAGCAATTTTTATAAAAGATATTACCCCTTTAAGTAAATTTTCCAACTTCGCTGAATTTTTAGTTGGAATTTCTCTTCTTATTGTTGGATTCTTTGCGATAAGAAATTCTTTACATCTAAACCTTCACTCTCACTCTCATCAACATAATGGCGTAGCTCATCATCATTTGCATTTTCATAGTGAAGGCCAAAAAAAACATAATAAGCATTCTCATGCATTGACAGGACTAGGATTACTTCATGGTTTAGCAGGAGGCTCTCATTTTCTAGCAGTTCTTCCAGCATTAGCTTTACCTCTTCCTAATGCATTTGCTTATTTAATTTCATATTTGAGTGGTTCCTTAGCAAGTATGGTTTTATTTACTTGCCTAATATCTGTAACAACTTTAAATGCAGGTCAAAAATTTATTAGAAGGTTAATAGCTTTTGCTGGTGGATTATCTTTTTCTATGGGCTTGTTTTGGGTCCAAAAAAGTACTTCTCTATTTTTAACCTAGAATATTTTTTTTATTTTTGAAGTAACTATTCCAATTACTTTTTCATTATTAATTAATCCAAATTTATTGCTGTCATTACTGTATTCAATATTATCCCCCAAAACTTCGATACTATTTTTAATGATACTTTTTACTCTTTTGATTAACCTAATATTTTTAAGAGGATGATAGATAATTACTATTTGACCAACTTTCAAAAGTGATTTGTTTTTTATATATTTTTTAAAAAAAACCATGTCACCTTCTTTTAAAGTAGGCAACATGGATTGACCTTTAACGATTGCTATTTTTCTTAGACCAAAAAAAAATGCAATTAAATCGTAAAAACTTTTAAAAATAATTGAACTAGCTAGCTTTTACAAAAGTATCACTTCTGCCTTTTGATTCCCAGAAGATGTTATGTATCTTTTCTACATAACTCATTAATTCTTCGGCTTGAGCAAGATCAATATTTACTTTACAAGCACTACATAATTTTGCTGCTTTCCAGATTGTTTCATGTAAATCTGGATAAGTTTCTAAGTGAACAGGTTTAAAATAATCTGTCCATAAGATTAGAATTTCTTTCTTAGTTTCTTTAGCCTGCTCTTCTTTGACTGCTACAAATCTGGAAAACGTATTACTGTAAGCAGCCCAATCTGCTGAGTCTGTACTTGAAGGAGGAGTAAGCGCAATTAGCTTCTTTGTCATTGCTAATACTGCTTCAGCCGCGACTCTTGTAGAAGCGGGGTCGTAAACACCGCATGGCCCGTCACAGTGTGCATGGACTTCCAATTTGGAACTTTTATTTAAAAGAGAATTGATTAATTTAGTTAACATTCGTTTTTTTATATTTGAATATATCTTACTTCTAGATTAACTAAATTGAAAAGTTTTAGATGTTATTTCTTACTTTAATTGACTTTTAATAATTCAACTTCAAAAATTAAAGTTGCATTTGCAGGAATTACATTTCCTGCTCCTCTTGATCCGTATCCTAGCTCAGGAGGAATTGTTAATTTTCTTTTTCCACCAACTTTCATTCCTGCTACTCCTTCATCCCAACCCTTAATTACTCTCCCTGCACCTAATGGGAAACTGAATGGCCCCCTGCCAATACTGGTATCAAATTGGGTCCCATCTTCCAATGTTCCGGTATAGTTTACAGAAACTGTTTGTCCAGAGTTTGCTTCATTTCCCTCTCCCTTTACTATATCTACAATAATTAAACCACTGTCTGTAGTTCTAGAGTTGCTTTCTTCTTGTGTTTCTTCTGCCATAGCGAAAAGTATTGGGTTTGGATCTGATGGATCTAGTTCAAATATATTGGTATTTGAAACATTAGATGATTTTGTAATAGGTGTTCTATTTACGAATTCAGTTTTTGATTCGGCTGCATTAACAACCTGAGGGGAGTTGAATTGACTAAACAGGGTTAATGAAATGCAAAATACAAAGATCGTAAAACTAATTAAAACTTCTTTCACTTAATTTTAAAAGTCACTATATTCAATACTACAGAAAAAGGTACAATAATATATCTTTTAAAAAAAAAATTAGAAAATTTATATTGTTAATTAACACTCAAAATAAAACGTTTAATAAATATTTTTATCCATGCTTGGGAGGCATCTTTGGAGGAATTGCTACATCAACGCACTTTTGGTTACTTTTTATGCCTTTATCCTTATTTATTTTATGGAGTAGAAGCGATAAAAAATTAGCAAACTTCCTTTGGGGGTTTTTCTTTATTTTGGTAAGTCATTCTTGGCTTTATGAACTTCACCCACTGACCTGGTTAGGTTTCTCTTGGATATCAAGTTTAATTATTTCAATTTCAATCTTGTTAGGTTGCTCTTTAATAGGAGGAATATTGGTTTATTTATGGGGTCTTTTAGGTGACAGAATTCTCCAAAAAAAAGATATTTCTAAGATGAACTCTTTAACATTAACTATAAGAGTTTTATTGTTATCTTTTTCCTGGGGAATAGGTGAGTTCATTCTTTCTCAAACTCCTCTTTTTTGGATAGGTTTGGGCGAAGGAATTGTTCCAGGAGATATGTATCTTGCGGGTTTAGCAAGATGGATTGGTTCAAGTGGTTTATGTGTAGTGCAATTAGTTATAGGTTTCTGGATATACCTAATTCATGAGAAATGGAAAAGAAAATATCATTTAAAAAAAACATTCCTATTTGGGCTTTTGATTATCGTTTTTTTACATTTTCTAGGAGGTTTAACAAACCCAATTAAAAGAAATAATGACTATCCAGTAGCTCTATGGCAAACTAATATGCCAACAAGAGAAAAAACGAACTTTAAAAATCAATTCATAAATGATAAGTTGATTTCTGCTCAAAAAATTGCTCTATCCAATAATGCAAAATTCCTTGTTACACCAGAAGGGACTTTGAATAATAATTTTAATTTAAATTTCAAAAGCAAGATTAGGATGTTGGCAGGAGGTTTTAGAAATTCTAAAAATGGCCTAAGAAGTTCCTTGCTTGGATATCAAATTGGGGATAAAACCTATTCTTCCTATATTGATAAACATAGACTTGTACCCTTAGGGGAGAAAACTCCAGGATTCTTAAATATTTTCTCAAGAGGACTATCAGCAGTAGGAGGTATACAGCCAGGATCAAATTCAAGATTTTTTAAATGGAAATTTACTCAGCCACTTGCAATAGCAATTTGTTATGAAATTACTGATGGATTTAAAATAAGAAATGCCATAAACAGTGGGGCAGAATTAATAATTTCAGCAGCTAACTTAGATCCTTATCCAACAAAGCTTCATAATCAATTTCTATCTTTGGCCAGAGTAAGAAGTATTGAAAATAAAAAAGATAATATAATTGTTTCAAATACTGGTCCTTCAGGATTAATAAGTGAAGAAGGAAGAATTATTAAACTCTTTGATCCTAATACTGAGCAAAATGATGTTGTAAATCCTAATTTTTCTATTGAAAAAACTTTCTATACAACATATGGGGAACGCCCTTTGTTCTTATTATTTTTGTTTTTAATAGGATTAAATTTATATTTTGGAAAATTCACAAATTAATCCGCCTCCTAATAAAATTTCATCTTTATAAAAAACTGCTGCTTGCCCAGGAGTGATAGAGCTTTGGTTATCTTCGAAAATTAATTTAAACTTTTTGGTTATGTTGTCTTCATTTTTTACAGGAACTAAAATTCCTTTTACGGGTTCACTTCGATATCGTATTTGTGCTTCTACTTCTATTTCTTTTAAAGGTGCCTCAATTGAAACCCAGTTAACTTCTTTTATTATGGCTTCTCTTTTAAAAAGATCATTTTTATTTGCTACATAAACTATATTTTTTTGTTTATCTAAACTTTCCACATATAAAGGCTCTGGCCAAGCAATACCCAAACCTTTTCTTTGCCCAATTGTGAAATGTTGAATACCATTATGAGTGCCAAGAATTTCTCCATTAATATGCTTAATTTCCCCCTCTTTAGGTTCAATATGATTATCAATAAATTTTTGCATAGATCCATAATGTTCAACTAAACATAGATCTTGACTCTCTGGTTTTTTTGCAGTTCTAAGTCCTAATCTTAAGGCCTCTTTTCTTGTCTCTTCTTTTTTAAGATTTCCGAGCGGAAGTATTAATCTGCTTAATACTTCTTGGGAAAGACTGTAAAGAAAATAACTCTGATCTTTATTTCTATCAGCCCCCCTTAAGAGTAAGAAATCCTTGAATTGGAAATTTTCAGAGTTTTTGATGTTCTCGCAAGAAACTTTTTGAACTCTTGCGTAGTGACCAGTAGCAATATAAGTAAACTCTTTTTGTTTAATAACAAAATTGAGCATTTCTTCAAATTTAACATTTTTATTACACATCGAGCATGGAAGTGGAGTGAAACCGGATTCATATCCCTCAGTAGTCTTTTTAACTACTTCCCTTTCAAAAATTACTCTTGAATCCAATATATTATGATTAATCCCTAAATCTTCACATAGACCTGCAGCGTCAACTAATCCTTCGGAACAGCATGAGCCCTCTCCTTTCATTAACCAAAGAGTTAGGCCTTCAACTTTCCAACCATCTTCTATAAGAAGAGCTGCAGATAGAGAACTATCTACTCCACCTGAAAGACCAACAATTATTTTTTGTTGTTTTTTAGATTTATTATTTTTAGAAGAACAGTTCTCTAATTTTTTATCCTTTAAAGTCTTTAACATGGAATTTTAAAATTTTGAACAGTTTTTAATTGCTTTGAACTAATTATGAAAGAAATTGGATGGCCAACAATTGACTCTAAACATCTAGTTGTTTATTCAAAGCAAATGTTGGATTTAGAGAATGAAATTTTTTCTCAAGGAATGCCTCAAGAGGCGTTGATGGAAAAGGCTGGAATACAACTATCTAAATGGCTTTTGAAAAGAAAATCTCTTTTAAAGGAGGGAGTAATAGTTTTGTTAGGTCCTGGCCATAATGGTGGGGATGGGGCAGTAATCGCTAAAGAGCTTTTTTTAAAGGGATACATAGTTAAATTATGGTGCCCATTTCCTTTAAAAAAAACATTAACGATTAATTATGTAAATTATCTTACATCTCTTGGAGTAGAAATATTAGGAGAACCTCCCAATCCTGAAGGGAAAGACTTATGGATTGATTCTATTTTCGGGAATAATCAAAACAGAAAAGTTGATGAGAAATTAATTGAATTATTTATTAAAAAATTTGAAAAAAGTTCTGGTAAGGTTGTAAGTATAGATGTTCCAACGGGTTTATGTCCTAATTCTGGGAAACCCTTCTTGAAAAATGCTGTAAAAGCGGATTTTAATTTAGTTGTTGGTCTTAATAAGATTGGATTATTACAAGATACTGCACTACCTTATGTTGGCGAATTACATCACATAGATATAGGTTTATCTAGAAGTCAATTATGTAAATTAGAAAGTAAGATCTTTAAAATTACTTATCAAGATTTAAGAACTATTAATCTTCCTTCTCCACCAAAAAATTCAAGTAAATATAAAAGAGGCAGAACATTACTAATTGCGGGAAGTGAAAAATATCCTGGGGCAGCATATCTAGCTATAAAAGGAGCTATTTCAAGTGGGGCGGGATTTGTATCAGCAATTATCCCTGATTTAGTTTCAAAATCTATTTGGCAAGTTGAACCAGAAGCAGTAGTTATAGGAAAACTTACTAGCGACCTAAATGGAAATTCAATTTTATTCGATGCCTTAAAGAATCTTGATTTTTCTAATTATGATTCAATAGTTATTGGCCCAGGAATTGGATTGAATGAGGATGATTGGGAAAAATCAACACAGTACTTATTAGATTTAAAAGGTTTATTGATTCTTGATGCGGATGCACTTAATAGAATTTCTAAATCAAGTTTAGGAACTAAATTTTTCTTAGAAAGAAATTCGGAAACTTGGATTACTCCTCATAATAAAGAATTTGTGAGGTTATTCCCTGAGATTGACTGTACTAACAATGTTGAACTAGCTAAAAAAGCTGCAAAAGAATTTGATATAAGTATTTTATTAAAGGGAGCAAATAGTGTTATTGCCAATAATGAAAATGCATGGCAACTTTTTGGAACTGATGCTGAGACTGCAAGAGCTGGTTTAGGAGATCTTTTATCAGGATTTATTGGGGGATGTTCAGCAAAAGACTTGTCTTCCTCTAAAGATTATATTAGGACTGAATCTTTAGCAAAATACGTTTTTTTACACTCTTTTGCTGCATCAAAGTGTAAAAAAGGATCAAATGCTTCTTTAATAGGGGACAAGTTATCAAAGTTGATGAGAAAATCAAAAACGAGGCTAATGTCATGAAAGAAACAATTATAAGGTGTTTTTTATAGTTTTAAACACATAACTACACAATTTATACCTGAAATCTGAAGCAGGTATTAAGTAATCGTGTATTTTCATAAAAGTATAGGAAAGTTTTAATACCTCAATTTTAGGTAAAAAAATGTCAACATCAGTATCAACATCAACTGAACCTCAAAAAAGAAGAGGCAATGATCCTATTAGTTGGTATTTATCTAATATAGGTAGAGTTCCATTATTAACTCCTGCTGAAGAAATTGAATTGGGTAACCAAGTTCAAAAAATGATGGTTCTTACTGAAGACGGTCAACTCAACGAAAAAACAAAAGAATTTGCTCCACAAGATAAAAGAACAATAAAAATTGGAAGAAGAGCAAAAGAGAGAATGATGAAAGCTAATTTAAGGCTGGTTGTTAGTGTTGCAAAAAAATATCAAGGTAAAGGATTAGAACTCTTAGATCTTGTTCAAGAGGGTTCGTTAGGTTTAGAGAGAGCAGTTGAAAAGTTTGATCCAACAAGAGGATATAAGTTCTCTACATATGCCTTTTGGTGGATTCGCCAAAGTATGACAAGAGCTATAGCCTGCCAATCCAGAACTATTCGTTTACCTGTTCACTTAAGTGAGAGACTTGCCACTATTAGAAAAATAAGTAGGGAATTAGCTCATAAACTTGGAGCAATGCCAAGTAGAATTGAAATTGCGGAAGAGATGGAGATAGATGTAGAGGAACTTGATTCTGTATTAAGGCAAGCTTTATCTACAAGTAGTTTGGATGCACCTGTAAATGGAGATGATGGCAGGAGTTTCTTAGGTGATCTTATTGCAGATAGTAATAATGAAGAGCCCCTAGACCAAGTTGAGCAAAAAATGCATCAAGAGCAGCTAGGTAAGTGGTTAAGTCATTTAAGCGAACAAGAACAACATGTTCTGAAGTTAAGATTTGGGTTAGATGGAAATGAGAGACATACCTTAGCAGAAATAGGAAGGTTATTAGAAGTCTCAAGAGAAAGAGTAAGACAGGTTGAACTGAAGGCTCTTAGGAAATTAAGAAATTTAACCAGAAAATTACCTAGTGGGATTTGATTTAATCTTCAGCCCAAATATATTTAGTTAATTCGTTAGAGGGCGGTTCTGGAGCATCTAAAGCATTTTTAACAGATTCAGAGATTTCTAAATCTATTTTCTTTTCTATGTTCTTTAACTCCTCTTCTTTAGCAAAATTCCCTTCTATCATCTGATTAGCTAACTTCTTAATAGGATCTCTTTTTGCCCAGAATTCTTTTTCTTCTTCAGCTCTTAATTCATCTGGATCAGCTAAAGAATGCCCTCTGAACCTGTAAGTCAAACATTCTATTAAAGTTGGGCCCTCCCCAGCTCTTGCTCTTTTAACAGCTCTTTGAGCAGCTCCCCTTACAGCTAATACATCCATCCCATCAACTTCTTCCCCATGCATCCCGAAAGCTGATGCTTTCCTCCATATTTCTGGGTTGCTTGTAGCTCTATCATGGGCCATGCCAATAGCCCATTTATTATTTTCAACTACAAAAATTATTGGTAACTTCCATAATTGAGCCATATTTAAGCATTCAAAGAATTGTCCGTTATTACAAGTCCCATCTCCAAAGAAAGCAGCTGTTACAGAGTCACTTTGATTGTCACCAGCAACTTCTTTTTTGTATTTACTTGAAAAAGCTGATCCCAAGGCAACTGGAATACCCTCTCCAATAAAAGCATATCCTCCTAATAGATGATGCTCTTTTGAGAACAAATGCATAGAACCTCCTCTACCTTTACTGCATCCTGTTGCTTTACCGAATAATTCACTCATCACTTCAAAAGGTGGAACACCTGCACTTATCGCATGAACATGATCGCGATAGGTACTACAAAACCAGTCATGCTTTCTTTTCATTGCACCTATCACACCAGTGCTGATTGCTTCTTGGCCGTTATAAAGATGTACGAATCCAAACATCTTGCCTCTGTAGTACATCTCAGCACATTTATCTTCAAATCTTCTGCCAAGCGTCATATCTTCGTAGAGAAATAATCCAGTTTCACGATCTAACTTCGCTTTTTTAAAGTCCTGAAGATTTGAAATTCTCTCTACGTGTGTTTCCAAGAAAATACCTTAATGAAGTTTTGATTTGTTAACATTCTAAGCTTCAATGGACGATTTTCATGTTTTTTTTTAATAACTCTCCAAGACCTTATGAAAAAAAAATATAAATTGATAAAATTCATCTAAAGGATTTTCAATAGGATATTTGTTTGGAACTTCCATTAGACCACTTTCGTTTAATTGGTGTAAGCCCCTCAGCAACCTCTGAGGAAATATTAAGAGCTTTTCAATTGCGCTTGGATAAAACTCCTGGTGAAGGATTCACATACGAAGTTTTAACTCAAAGATCGGAATTGCTTCGCCTTACTGCAGATTTGCTTACAGATCCAGATAGTAGAAGAGATTACGAAAATTTATTACTAAATGGAGCCTCAGGATTAGATTTATCTTCAAATAGAGAGGTTGCAGGATTAATTCTCCTTTGGGAATCTGGCTCTTCTAAAGAAGCCTTTAAATTAACAAGAAAAGCATTGCAACCCCCTCAAACCCCTGCTTTAGGTAGCAGCAGAGAAGCTGATCTGACCTTGTTAGCTGCCTTGACATCTAGAGATGCTGCAATACAAGAGCAAGATCAAAGATCTTATTCAAATGCTGCGGATTTTTTACAAGAAGGCATACAACTTCTTCAAAGAATGGGCAAGCTAGGAGAATTACGGAAAACTCTTGAGGAGGACTTAGTGTCGCTTCTTCCGTATCGAATTCTTGATTTGTTAAGTAGAGATTTAAATGAATATGAGTCGCATAAAAAAGGTTTAATTATGCTGGAAAATTTAATAATCAAAAGAGGTGGTTTAGAAGGAAAAAATAAATCTGAATATAATGATTATCTAAACCAGCAAGAATTTGAATCTTTCTTTAAGCAAATAAAGCCATTCTTGACTGTTCAGGATCAGATAGATTTATTTTTAGAATTACAAAAAAGGGGTTCAAGTGAAGCGGGATTTTTAGCTTTTTTATCTTTAACAGCAATTGGTTTCGCAAGAAGAAAACCTGCAAAATTATTCGAAGCTCGAAAAATATTAAAAAAACTAAATTTATCAGGACTTGATTCAATGCCATTAATAGGTTGCCTAGATTTGCTTTTGGCAGATGTTGAGCAATCCTCAGCAAGGTTTTTAAGTAGTTCCGACGAGAAGTTAAGAGAGTGGTTGAATAATTACCCAGGAGAAAAATTAGAAGCAATATGCATTTTTTGTAAAAATTGGCTGGAAAATGATGTTTTGGTTGGTTATAGGGATATTGATTTACAAGAAATCGATTTAGATTCTTGGTTTGAAGATAGAGAAATCCAAGAATTTATTGAGCAAATAGAAAAGAAGTCAAAAAGAACTGTATTTAATTCTGGGCCTCAAAATCAGCCGAATTTTAAAGTTCAAGAATCTCTAAAAGATTCAAGCAAGGATCCTGATTTCAATTCGGATAATGTTGAAGAAGGTAGATTACCTTTGCCTGGAGGAGTAAGAGAAGATGGTCAAGAAGTTATTGAAGAAAATATTTATACAGATGAGATTATTAAAAATAAATCTATAGAGTTTTATAAGTACTCAATAGAAAAAATTGCCGAATTAAAATTTTTATTTGGAGAAGCGTTAGAGAACTATAGAATATTAAATAAATCTTCCTACTTATCATATCTTTATGCTTTTTTGATTTTATTTGTTTTTGGACTAGGTGTAGGACTTGTGAGGAATAATTTCAAAAAACCACTGCAGGAAAAAGAAATAGTTGATAACGCATTATCGATAAATGAAAATAAGAATGTCTTTAATGAAGTTTTAAATCAAGACGATAAGAAAAAAGTTCTCGATAACTCAAAAATTATTCTTTCAGAAACTACAGAAAAATTTTCTTTTTCAGGAGGAGAAATAAGATCGGTTTCTCCCTCTTTAGAACAAATTGAAAATTTAATTAATACATGGCTTGTAAACAAAAGCAAATTTCTAGCAGGAACAAGTGAAATTAATTTATCAAAGATAGTTCAAGATGATTTGATTAATAGATTAACGAAGGAAAGACAACTTGATATTGAAAAAGGTATCTACAAAAATATCAATACTAATATTTTAAACATTGTACTTTTATCTCAAACGGCATCAAGAATATCTGTATCAGTTGACTTGAAATATTCAGAGAAAATATTAAAAAAAGATGGAGAATTGATAAATGAAACAACTTATACTCCTTTTTTGAAAGTTAAATATATTTTAGGTTTCTCAAAAAACTCCTGGAAATTAGTTGACTACATAAGTGGTGTTTAGTACTAGCTTTTAGTATCATCTATAATGTTTACAGAAATTAAGAATAAATAATGTTTGATGAACTTTCTTCACGCTTTGAAGACGCCATTAAGGGTTTAAGAGGTGAAGCAAAAATTAGCGAAAATAATATTGATGACGCTTTAAAGCAAGTTAAAAAAGCATTATTAGATGCTGATGTTAGTTTATCTGTGGTTAAAGAATTTGTTTCAGATGTAAAAGATAAAGCTATTGGTGAAGAAGTTGTAAGAGGTGTTAATCCCGGACAGAAATTTATAGAAGTAGTTAACAAAGAATTAATTAATATTATGGGAAATGAGAATTCCCCATTAAACGAAAAAGAAACCCCGCCAACTGTTATTTTGATGGCAGGTCTACAAGGTGCAGGGAAAACAACAGCAACGGGTAAGTTAGGCCTTTATTTGAAGGAAAAAGAAAAAAAGGTTTTATTAGTTGCAGCCGATATTTATAGACCTGCAGCAGTTGAACAACTTAAGACAATTGGTAATCAGTATGATTTAGAAGTTTTCTCGGCGAAAGAAAAAAATAGTAAGCCTGAACAAATTGCAAAGGATGCTTTGAGTTATGCTAACGCAAATAATTTAGATACCTTAATTGTTGATACCGCAGGAAGATTGCAAATAGATGAATCAATGATGAGTGAAATGGTACGAATCAAAGAAGTTACAAAGCCTGATGAAGTTTTACTGGTTGTCGATTCTATGATTGGACAAGAAGCAGCTGATTTGACGAAGTCATTTCATGAAAAAGTGGGGATATCGGGGGCAATATTAACCAAGTTGGATGGCGATTCAAGAGGTGGAGCTGCACTTTCAATAAAAAAAATAAGTGGAAAACCAATAAAATTTATAGGAACTGGTGAAAAAATAGAAGCATTGCAGCCATTCCATCCAGAGAGAATGGCAAGCAGAATCCTGGGCATGGGAGACGTATTAACACTTGTTGAAAAGGCACAAAAAGAAGTCGAGCTTGCTGATGCGGAAGTAATGCAAAAGAAACTTCAAGAGGCAACATTTGACTTTAATGATTTTGTTAAGCAAATGAGGTTAATGAAGAGAATGGGATCTCTTGGAGGCTTAATCAAATTAATACCAGGGATGAATAAAATTGATGATGGAATGATAAAAAATGGGGAAGAACAATTAAAAAAAATTGAATCAATGATCTCTTCTATGACTTTAGAAGAAAAGCAAAAGCCGGAGGTCCTTGCTGCTCAACCATCCAGAAGACAAAGGATTGCTCAAGGTAGTGGATATCAAGCAAAAGATGTTGATAAAGTACTTGCTGATTTTCAAAGAATG
>QCUA01000038.1 GCA_003210915.1 Prochlorococcus sp. AG-676-L21
CCATAAAACTTCTGCGTTGGAGTTTAATTTTAATTGAGCAACTTTTTCGCTGCGGCTATCAGTAAAAATAAGGATTGAACTTTCAGTTTGCCATCCTCTAAAAACTACCGTACGTAATCTAGGTTCGTTATCCCCGTTAATAGTACAAAGCTGAAACCACCTACTTGAGGGTAATTTACCTTCTTTTTTTCTCGCAGCTTTTAACTCCTGCCTCCACATTGGAATTTTAATTTCCTTCATTAAATTTGGGTAAAAGTAAACCACTAATTCGCTTATATTCCTCAAATGAAGCATATTTTGTAAGTGATTTGTCCTTTTTTAGCATTCTTGGTAGAAAGACTCCAAAGAAAAATAAAGCAAGAATAGCAAAAGGTATAAAACTCACAGAAAGGATGGCAAATGATAAATAAATTAGTATTTCACCAAGGTAATTTGTATTTCTTATATTTTTGAAAAATCCATCTTTAATAAGTTCTTTTTTGATTTTAAGAGTGAAATATTTTTGAGCATCACTTGCAAAATGAAGAAAAACACCAATTATATTTATTGAAATAGAAGCTGCAATTATGGGATATGAAACTGATTTTTGGGAGGAAATGAGAATAAATGGAGCTATCCAGTAACTACCAAGGAAAATAAAACCAGTAATTGAAGTTATGAAATTTATTTTTTCTTTAAAATATGGATCTGGAAATATTTTTTCTTTTAACAACCAAAGTATTCCATAAGTTCCATGCAAAGATAAATAAACCCATGCAGCAATTGAATAATTTTTATAAAACATCATTAACCCTGCCACAACAAACAGAGTTAAGCCTTTATGCAGGTTGATTATTTGGTTAAGTTTCATTTTTAAATCAATCTAAAAAACGAAAGTATTATTTGTGGATCTTCTTGCATTCATCAATAATCTAATGGGCGATACTGGATTCGAACCAGTGACCACTACCTTGTCGAGGTAATGCTCTACCGCTGAGCTAATCGCCCTTTTGAAAAAGTCAAATATTTTAACTCCCTATATGAAAATAGCAGCTCAAGGATTCATTTTCTAAGTAACTTGATTTTCCATCTTTCTCTTTTGGTTATTTCTAAATCTAGAATTTCAATAAACCCTTTGTTATCAAGTTGAAGTTTGTCGCCAACTTTTACACTAATAGTACCTTTCTTTACTGTCTTACCATTTAATTTAAGCATTCCAGTTTCTATCCTTTCCAAAATTTTGTTCCTAGAGATTCGGAAACCTGCAGAAGCTATTGCATCTATCCTTGTTGAAGCCTCTACCGTATTAATTATTTTTTTTGATCTCCCAACAGGTATTTGTAATTCATCTAAACATACTATTTTTAGTTTTACTTTTACATCTCTTAGGGAGAAAATCTTTTCATCTAAGAATTCAATTTTTGAATAGTCGATTATTCCTTGAGCTCCTTTATCTCCTATGGTCCAAATATCACCAATTCTTTCTTCCCTCAATCCATTATCCACTAATAAGGATCTAAAATCATCCTGAGTTGCGTTGTCAAATAAAAAATTACCATTCATTTGAATACCTTTCGCAGGGAAATCTTTAATTAGTTCATTTTTCTCTGGGGTATTATCTGCTCTAAAACATGCAATCTTGGATCTTTGGGCTGAATTATATCCTCCAAAAACAAAAAATTTAAAATCATTTAAATTTTCAAATTTTTTCAAAATTTCTTCACACACAAATGTTGAATTAAACCCGGACCAATATGTTTGCCAATGTTTTAAAGATAAATTAGAAATATTTATTAATTCCTCAATTTCTTTTTTGTAATTTGAATTTATTAATAATTCCTTCAAGTCAATCATTTAGCCTTCTATAAAAATTATGTCTCTAGGGTCTGATTGTTTTATTAAAGCCCAAGGTAACTCAGTTCCTATTTGATTTTCAAGAAGAACAAGCCATTTTCCTTCTTTATTGAAATCAATAATAGATCTCAACTCTTTATTTCTATTAACGTTAATACTTGCTGAAGATACAATGCTACCTAAATATCCTGAGCCCATACCCAAAAGACCCCCCATGAAAGATTCTCCTATATTGTTTAATCCAAGGAAGCTAAAAGTGGATAAGTTTGTCATATTAGAAAATGCTATGCCTGCTATAAAACCAAATGGCATTAGCCAGTTACGCATATTTTTCTGTCTAATTTTTCTATCAAGTTTTGGATTTAGGATTCTTATGTTTTCAATTTCTTCAGATTTAAAGAAGCTATTTGCAGATAAATTTAATAATTGTTGTTGATCAGGAGTTGTTTTTTCTTTAGATGGCAAAATTAATAAACATTCTGTTAGAAATATTGAGTTGTCCTTAAAAACATTTAATAGATTAAGGCATTTTTCTAGCTCATTAAATATCACTATACTTTTAGTCAATTTTCATTCCTCAAATGTTGGTTTGTTGATTCAAATTAATAAAACAAGATATCTCTACTATAGATTAAGTTAAAGTAAAAAAATTAAAGAACAACTCTTTAAATGACAAAAGTTTTAATTACAGACCCAATTGATCAAACGGGAATTGATATTCTTTCCCAAGTCGCTCAAGTTGATCAGAAGATAGGAATCTCGAACTCTGAATTGGCATCTATTATCCATGATTATGATGCTCTTATGATACGCTCAGGCACTCAAGTTACAGGAGATATTATTAATTCTTCTAAGAAACTAAGAATAATTGGAAGAGCTGGGGTTGGTGTAGATAATGTGGATGTTAAGGCGGCTACACAAAAGGGGGTACTCGTTGTTAATTCTCCGGGAGGGAATACCATAGCTGCTGCCGAGCATACAATTGCAATGATGTTGGCATTATCAAGAAATATACCAATTGCAAATAGGAGTACTTTTTTGGGTAAATGGGAAAGAAAAAAATTTGTTGGTAATGAGTTGTTTAAGAAAAAGCTAGGTGTTGTAGGTTTAGGAAAAATAGGAACTCATGTCGCAAAAGTTGCCAATGCTCTTGGAATGGATGTTTATGGATATGATCCATTTGTTTCCTCAGAAAGAGCACAACAATTACAGGTCAGATTGTCCGAATTAAAAACATTGTTTGAGGAATCTGATTATGTAACTTTACATTTGCCGAGGACTTCAGAAACAGAAAACCTAGTAAATATGAAGGTGCTTAAAAGTATGAAAAAAAATGCAAAATTAATAAACTGTGCGCGTGGGGGAATAATTGATGAAGAAGCTTTAGCGGAGGCACTTAATAATTCATTGATAGGAGGAGCAGCTATTGATGTGTTTGCTAAAGAGCCATTAGACTCCAATTCACCACTACTTAAAGTTGATAAAAATTTAATCCTTACACCTCATTTAGGAGCATCAACTAGGGAAGCTCAAGAGAATGTTGCTGTAGATGTTGCTGAACAAATAAGAGATGTTCTTTTGGGACTTTCTGCACGAACAGCAGTAAATATTCCGGGTTTAAGTCCTGATATTATGGATAGCCTTAAACCTCATTTACAATTAGCTGAAACAATGGGCCTTTTAATAAGCCAACTTTCTGGAGGCCAAATTCAAAAGTTAGAGGTAAGGCTTCAAGGTGAATTTGTGCAGCACCCTTCACAGCCTTTAATCATAGCCAGTTTAAAAGGTCTATTAAGTAAGGCTCTAGGTGATCGAATAAATTATGTTAACGCTTCTCTTGAAGCAGAGTCTAGAGGTATTTCAGTAGTTGAAAGTAAAGACGAGGCTAGACCGGAATTTGC
This sequence comes from Prochlorococcus sp. AG-676-L21, assembly GCA_003210915.1. GTDB lineage: Bacteria > Cyanobacteriota > Cyanobacteriia > PCC-6307 > Cyanobiaceae > Prochlorococcus_A. The sequence continues at coordinate 3,735 of QCUA01000038.1, forward strand.
TAGCGGTTCACTTCAATTAACTACATTTGGGGATAATGGTGAGCATAGTGTTGCAGGAAGCATTTTTGCTGATGGCGAATTGAGAATAATTAGCATTGATCAATATCCAGTTAATGTTTCTCCAAGTAGATTTATGCTAATAACTAGGCATAGAGATATGCCGGGCATTATTGGAAAGTTAGGTTCCCTCCTAGGGGACCATAATGTCAATATTGCCTCAATGCAAGTTGGTAGAAAAATTGTCAGAGGAGAGGCTGTTATGGTTTTAAGTATTGATGATCCAATTCCTACAAATTTGCTTGAATCAATTCTTCGAGTTGAGGGAATCACTAGTTCTGATCCAGTAACTTTATAGATAATTTGAGTAGTTAATGGAAATAAAAAATTGGTATGAACTTACCTTTGAAATAGAAACTAATTTAGAAGAAATTATTATTTGGAAATTAAATGACTTAGGTATATCTAGTTACGCATTCGAAATTTTATTAAATAATAAAAATAATAAAAAAGTAATAATTTGGCTCCCAAATATAAATTGGCCAGAAAGTTTAAGAATTAAACTTGTTAGAAATATTAAAGAGGTTTTAGATAAAAACAATTATCAAACCAATTGTTTTGAGTGGAATCTTATTGAACAGGAAGATTGGATATCAAGCTGGAAGAAATATTGGGGACCAGAACTTGTCGGGGATAACTTACTTGTGTTACCTTGTTGGCTTGAATTGCCAGAGGAATATAAAAATAAGAAAGTTATTAAAATAGATCCTGGAGCAGCTTTTGGTACAGGAAGTCATCCCACGACATCTCTTTGCTTAGAAGAATTGGAAAAGATTTCATTATCTAGAAAGAAAATATTAGATATAGGTTCAGGTAGTGGTATTTTAAGTATTGCCGCTAGATCTTTTGGGGCTAGCAAGATTTATTCTATTGATAATGATTATCTGGCAATAAATTCTACTGAGTCTAATTTTCGGCTGAATTTTGGTAATCTTGATAATTTAAAAACATATCTAGGATCATTTGATGGGTTGGTTTCAAAATATACTTTGAAAAATTTTGATTTTATTTTGTGTAATATTCTTGCAGAAGTGATAAAAGGCATAATCCCTGACATTCGTAATTGCCTTAAAATTGATGGAGAAGTTATTTTAAGTGGGATCTTGAATTCACAAAAAGATGAAATTATCAAATTATTAAAAGCTAGTAATTTACGAATAAATGATGTATCTTCTAAAAAAGATTGGGTGTGCATTACAGCACAAAAAATCCCCTAATCTTAAAAATACATAAGTTTTTCTAATGTAACCCCCCTTTTTCATTGCATTGTTTCATTTTTTACACCCTTTACACACAAATGCTTACAAACAATGTTAAAAAAGTATTAACGGTAATTTTTTTACCATCAATTTTTAAATTAAATGGCTTCTTACAAAGTTACACTTATCAGTGAAAGTGAAGGTCTCAATTCTACGATTGAAGTACCTGATGATCAGTACATTTTAGATGCTGCTGAAGAACAGGGTGTTGATCTACCATACTCTTGTAGAGCAGGAGCTTGTTCTACATGTGCAGGTAAGATCACATCAGGAACTGTTGATCAATCAGACCAAAGTTTTTTAGATGATGATCAGTTAGAGGCTGGTTTTGTCCTTACTTGTGTTGCATATCCATCTTCAGATGTAACAATTACTACTCATGCTGAAGAAGAGCTTTATTAATTATAAAAAATAACTTTAGTTAGTTGTTTTATTAAAATTTTTCTGCCATTCTCATATGAGGTGGCTTTTTTTTTGCAATAAATGAATAAATTTGAATTTTTTAAAACCGATGCAATCCAATCAAGTTATGGTGGTCAATTCAGTTATAAGGTGATTGGCCCATGTTGTAGGCTATATGACAGAGAAGAGTTGCCTTGGCCTTGTTCTAGGCTGGCCTGGCGCAGTAAAGAACCAAGTTGGAGAAGAATAGGAGCTAGATTTGTCGCAGATATGGCCTCAAGGAAATGTCCATCTTATTCAGTTCAAATTTTAGAACCAGGATCAAAACCTGTAGAAACGGTAATAACACTATTCTCAAAGAAGTTTTCTTCAGAAATCCAAGAATGGTGGTACAGCAAAAAACCAGGCTCAAAAGAACCTGGTAATGTGTTGCCAGAAAGTATTTAAAGTATTTTTTTAAGCTTTTGGTTTTGGAGGCATATAACCTTTTAAACCTGAGCATTCAAGACTGTCAACTGTATCCACGCCAGTTTTTGAATTAGTACCTGTTGCTCTCTCACATAATGATTTCCTCTCAGAAAGATCCAGATTGGCGTCAGTAAAATCTGTTCCATCTATAGTTGCCCCATTAAAAACACTTTTCATTAGCTCTCCATTTGTAAGATTTGCATCTGATAAATCAGCATTATCAAAACGTACAGCATATGCAATAAGATCTTTCATGTTGGCGCCTTTGAAACTAGAGTTCTTGGCAGTTGTTACGCTCATATAGGCACCTTGTAGGTTGGCTTCGCCTAAATCTTGATTAGATAAATCATATTTTACATATTCATTATTTTGAAGATCTGCACCATGAAGATCTTCTTTCAATCCATCTACTGATGAAGGATCACTTGGATAAAGTGCATTTGCAGAGATTGGATTAAGAAGTAAACCAATAATCAATGGAAGAAAAATAAGAAGTCTTTTGAAAGACTTGTTTAGTGATGAAAAAATAGAAACCATTTCGATCGACATCAAATTAAAAAAAACCATAAGACTATTATTTCATGGGTTGGTCATTTACAACCCTACTGCTCACGAACTGTTGCAGTTTATTTAATTTCTGCGGTTAAAAAATCTTTAGCAAGATAAGTATTAGGGAAGATTTTTTGAGCTTCTTTTAGCAAATCGTTTGGCTTGATTGGACTTCTTTGAGTATATCTTGGGCTTAAATGTGTGATAATTAATTTCTTTACGTTAGACAATAGTGCAGTTTTTGCTGCCATTGTTGTTGTCGAATGTAATTTTTCGTAAGCCATTTTTTCATCTTCTTTTGAAAATGTAGATTCATGAACTAGTAAATCAGCATTTTTAGATAAGTTAACTGCCGATTCGCTAAAAACTGTATCAGTACAGTAAACAAAACTTTCACCTTTTCTAGGAGGACCACAAAAATCTTGCCCATTAAAAGATCTCCCATCTTTCAATTGAACTGTTTTACCTGCTTGTAATTCTGAATATATAGGCCCGGGAGGAATATTTGTATCTTCTGCTTTTTTGATATCGAATACTCCTGGCTTATCTTTTTCGCTCACACGATAACCATAAGCAGGTAGCCTATGCTTAAGGCAGGCACAATGAACTTTTAACTTATCGTTTTCAAATAAAATTTTATTTAATGAGGCGAAATCTTCAACTTCTCGAAAACGTAAAGGAAATGACAACTTGCAAAAGCTGCTTTCAAGTGCAGAAGTTACAAAACTTTTTAACTCTGAAGGACCATAAATTTCAATCCCATTACTATTACCTGATAGGCCTAATGTAGCTAAAAGCCCTGGCAAACCATATATATGATCACCATGCATATGAGTAATAAATATCTTCTTAATTTGTGAAGATTTTATATTACTCTTCATTAGCTGATGTTGAGTTCCTTCTCCGCAGTCAAAAAGCCATACTTCAGCTGTTTGAGATAATTTAAGGGCTAAGGAAGAAACATTTCTTGTTAAGGTTGGCACCCCAGAGCTTGTTCCCAAGAAAGTGATGTTCACTTTAAATGTTATTTTTGTTTTATTTCTAGATTAAATCTAGACTTTTAGTCAAACTAAGGCAAATACAAAATTTGTTTTTCAAACATAGTGGGTTTTAAAATTACTAAAAATTCTCATAAATTTTATTCAATATTGATAATAATTTTTTGTGTTTTCCAAAATCAGTCTTTATCTGCTGCTAGAGAGCCCTTGATAAGGGTTCTAATATCAAAAAACAGAAATTTAAGGATAAGATCTGATAGGTCAATTCCATTAATTATCAAAGGACAAAAATTTTCAAATAAAAAAATTAAAGGTTTAACTTTAAAAAAAGAGAGTAATAGAACAACAATATTTTTTGATAAGAATAAACAAAAAATCTACGACTTAAAAAATAAAGCAAAAATCGTAATTAAATCTTCTGATGGGAGAGGTATTTGGGTCGGTCAGAAAAGATACTCAGGAAAACTTAATCTCTACATACTTGATTCTGAGATATTAGTGATTAATATCCTTGGGATTGAGAAATATCTTAGTAGTGTTGTAGGCTCAGAAATGCCAGCTAAATGGCCTTTGGAAGCATTAAAAGCTCAAGCTATTGCTTCTAGAACTTATGCATTAAAGCAAAAAGGAAATTCTCTTTATGATATTGATTCAACAAATAAGAATCAAGTCTATAGTGGGCTAGAGGCTAGAACTTATAAAACCACAAGGGCAGTAAGAAGTACAAGATCATTAGTTTTGACATATAAAAATAAATTGATTAATGCCTTATTTCATAGTAGTTCAGGAGGTATGACTGAAAATAGCCAAGATGTTTGGAAGAATGAGTATCCATATTTATCTAGTGTTAAAGATTTTGATAAAAATAATCCAAAACTAAGATGGCAGAAAAAATTCTCAAATGAAGAATTAAAAAGCTTGTTTCCTAAAATTGGTGGGATAAAAAAAATTGAGATTTTAAATATAACTAATACTGGAAGAGTAAAAAATGTAAAACTATTGGGATATTATGGTTCTGATCAAATGTCGGGAGTTGATATTAGAAAAAGAATGAATCTTAAAAGTAATTTTGTGAGATTTAAATTTATTGAAGATAATGAAATTGAATCTAATAACAATAATTCCAAACTATTATCAACAAATAAATTTGAAGATGAACCTTTTTACCATATTGTTAAAGCTGGGGATAGTTTGAATAATATTGCTCATAAGTACAACGTAAATGTTTATGAAATAATTGATTTAAATAGTATTAAAGATTCTTCATTAATTAACATAAATCAAAAATTATTAATTCCAAGAAATAGCTCGAATACATCATTAACTGCAGAAAAAATTTTGGTTGTTTCAGGTCAAGGATCTGGTCATGGTGTAGGGATGAGTCAATGGGGTGCAAGATATATGGCTTCCAAAGGTCAAAAAGCAGAAGGAATATTAAAACATTTTTATAAGGGTGTAAGAATTAAACCCTTTAGCAAAAATTACTTATAAAAAGTTATTTTGCATTAAGAACTAATTTGGGATGTAATGTAGTTTTTTCTTCATTAATAAAACCCATTCCTAATAGGATTTTGTTTTGGTCAATAATTTTTATTGGTTTTTTGTAATCAAAAGAGCGGCTTTTAACAAAATTATTAGCATCAAATTTAATTATTCTTCCTGTTTGCCAAAAGTTAATTTCTTCTTGATTAGCTAAAACTAGTGTTGAAATATGATCAAGAGCAGAAATTGTGGGAATAATAAAAGGTGCGTTTTTGTCATTAAGATCACTTAGATCAGATATCTTTATAGAATTCTTCTCATGGAATCCACAAGCCGAAATCCTTTTAAGCGTCAAAAGACAACCCTCAGAATCTAAGATCCCGCCCAAATCTCTAGCGATGGATCTTATATAAGTTCCTGAGGAACAAGACACTTTTATTTCTAATATTCCATTTATTTGATCCCATTTGTTTAGAACTAATTCTTCTATTTCTACCTCTTTTGGTTTTAATTCAAATTCCTCATTTTTAAAAGCTTTTTTGTATGCTCTTTCTCCATTAACGTGAACACTAGATACTCTGGGAGGTACTTGTTGGATAATACCTCTGAAGTTATCTAAATATTTATCTAATTGCTTATGGCTCAAAACAGGCCAATCTTTTTTGTTAAGAACTTCGCCTTGCATATCATCAGTTTTTGTTCTTATGCCTAATTGTATTTGGCCAATATAGGTTTTGCCTTGAGGCAAATATTGAATAAATCTTGTAGCACTGCCTATCGCAATTGGTAAAGTACCTGTTACATCGGGATCTAAAGTACCTGTGTGGCCAACTTTTTTGGTACCTAATAATTTCCTTATTTGTTTAACGCAATCATGAGAGGTAAATCCTTTCTCCTTATTTATTGCTATAAATCCATCTTTAATTTCCATTTTAATATTAAGATTCCTATGAGAACTATTTCTTACTATTTTATTATTTTTAAATAAGGAATTATTAAAGTAAGAAATTGAAAAAAGATGATTTCATAATAAAAGAATTTATAGATGATGCTTTTGATTTGAAATCACACTTAATGGAATTCTTGTCTATCAAGCAGGATGATTTAGATGGGTTCCTTGAAAACGCAAAGATGGATTTAGCCAATGTTCATCCCGGGGGTAGTTTAAGTGAGGCTGAAGACTTTTATAAAGAAATTGTTGGAGATAAGCATTTGGCAGATTTGGCCGCCTGGCATATTTCAAGTAAGGATTATATTGCTGACACGTTAAAACTTCAGCAGAGATTTTCAAGAAATTTGGTCTTAGATTTTGGAGGAGGAATTGGTACTCATGCTTTGGCTAATGCAATGTCTCCAAAGGTTGAGCATGTTTTTTTCGTTGATATTAATAAAACAAATAGAGATTTTGTTGAATATAGGTCTAAAAAACTTGGTGTGGCTAATAAACTCACTTTTTGTAAAACAATTCAGGAAACAAAAATATCTAGATTTGATACGATCGTATGTCTTGATGTATTAGAGCATTTATCTGATCCGGCTTTTCATCTTGATACCTTTTATAAAATTATGGATCCTAACTCAATTGGATTATTTAATTGGTACTTTTATAAAGGAGAAAATAATGAATATCCCTTTCACGTTGATGATGAGCAAATTGTTGAACAATTTTTTAAGACTCTACAATTAAAATTTGTAGAAGTTTTTCATCCTATTCTTATTACGACAAGATCTTATAAAAAGAATTAAAGAACTATATTTACTCTTTTTCTGTTTCTTAAATTCCTTTTGATACTGTCAAAGCTTACAGTACCTTCTTTTAGGGCGAAAAGTGTATCATCCTTTCCTTTTCCTACGTTAATTCCTGGTAAAAAAGAAGTACCTCTTTGACGGATTATAATAGACCCTGCTGATACTTTTTCTCCTCCATAAGCTTTTACTCCGAGTCTTTTAGAATTTGAATCTCTTCCATTTCTGGTTGATCCGGTACCTTTTTTATGTGCCATTAGTAAAAATTAGTTTTCAGGATTTGAGGCTTTTGGGCTAGTACTCTTTTTTTTAACTTCAGTTTTTGAAGATGTTTTAGGAGTACTATTTGTAGTTGATATAGATTTTACCATAACTCTTGTGAGCTCTTGTCTGTGGCCCATTTTTCTACGTGTCTTCTTTTTAGGACGCATTTTATATACGATTATTTTCTTATCTCTTTTATGAGAAACCACTTCTAGTTCAATTTTTGCATTTTTTACATAAGGCTGACCAAGTGAAATATTATCTTTATCCTTTATTAGGAGAATTTTATCAATAGTAATTTTATCTTTTTCTTTAGCATTTAACCTATCAATATCATAATATTTATCAACTTCAAACCAGAATTGTTGGCCTGATGTCTCAGCTATTGCATACAAATTTTCATTTTTTGCAGAACTGTTAGAAGGTTTTTTCGAAGAAGTCATATAATAAGGACGCCGAG
>QCUA01000039.1 GCA_003210915.1 Prochlorococcus sp. AG-676-L21
GTGTTTTGAGAATCAGACCAAATTTCAAATGATATTATCCCAACAAGATTGTTAAATAAGTAATCTGCAAAATTAAGATTTTTAGAAGTATGGAGGAACAATACTATTTTTACTTTTGGCTTTAATACCTTAATAAAAAGTGCGACTAAACAACTCTTCCACAAGGAAATTATCAACACATCTGGAGAATAACTTAAAATTTTAAATACTGAAACAAAGGCGTCCATAAAATAATTAATAAAATTTAAAAATTTAAATTTATAATTTATAGATTTTCTTGAAATAAAAAATAAAGAGAAAATGAAATGCTCATTTGAAATATATTCTGTAGTTTTTGCAGCACATTCAGCACCTCCAATACAATTCAAAGGTAAGACGTGTATAAATTAAAAGGAAAATTGATGTCATCTTCCTAAAAATAAATAATAATATTGTATAAATTATAAATTTAAATATTTTTAAAATATTTAATTTATGCCTATCTTTTTGATACTTAAATTGAATTGTATCGATACATAATTCGGATGCCAAATAAATACCTATTATGTCCTTACCGGCGAAACTTGTAAATAATAATGTAACTGGTGCAAAAAGGCTAAGTATTATTGAATAATAAACTAATCTTGTGTTCAAATAATCAGTTATTCTTGTATTTAAAAGTAGTATTGAAGATAATTTAAAAACATTTTTATAATAAAGTATGCATAATAAAAATTCCCCAAGATATTTTAGATTTGTGAAAATAAAGGCTGTAAGTACATTTCTAAAAGAAGCCCCACTACTCCAACCTTCCAAGTTAAAGAAAGCTTCTCTATCTCCAACAGTAAAGTCATAACTTTCTCTTACTAATACTACAAGTACAAATAATATCAAGATATAAATATATTTGGACTTGAATCTCATATAATAATTTCTAAAATTGTTATTGCAAAATTTTTTTTAAATTTAATAATATCAATTAATAATTAATTTAAAGTGGTAAATTAATTATTAATGCAAAGCTTTTAAATGCATTTTAAAGTTAGTTTAATATTAGTAAGTATTTTTTCTTTTCTAATTACATATTTTTTAACACCACTTGTAAGGGATTTATCAACAAAAAGGGGTTTGTTAGATATTCCTAATAGAAGGAAGGATCATCAAATTCCAATCGTAAGATTAGGTGGAATAGCGATATTTTCTGGATTTATAATCTCAATTTCAGGTTATTTAATAATTTCTGGATTATCTGATTCTTCAATATTTGAAAACAAACTATTTTTTCTAATATTATTTGGATCAACTAGTTTTTTTTTGATGGGATTAGCGGAGGATTTGAGAGAAAATATTGATCCATTTTTAAGATTATTTTCCCAATTTATCTTTACATCTATAATTTGGAGCCAAGGTTTAAGAATAAATGGAATATCATTGGATATTTTTGGTAGAAGTGATAACAGTCTAATATTTTCCAACACCGTAAGTATTTTCTTCACCTCTTTTTTTATTGTTGGGGTTGTAAATGCTTTAAATTGGATAGATGGACTTGATGGTTTGGCTGGTGGTATTTCGTTAATTAGTCTTACGACGATGTCATTTTTAATCTTGCCTTCATATACATTCCTGTCCTTCGCTTTAATAGGTTCATCTCTAGCTTTTCTAAGGTTTAATTCTCACCCCGCCTCAATAATTATGGGAGATAGTGGTTCTTATTTATTAGGATTTTCATTAGCATCACTATCAATAATATATGCATCATCTTCAAACACTCAAAATTTACCAGGAGTAGTAAATTTAATTATGATAATTTTTCTATTATTTATTCCCGTGGTAGATATGGTTCGAGTAATTTGTACCAGGATTTATAATGGATTCTCACCCTTCTATCCAGATAAAATTCATTTTCATCATTTATTAAGAGATAGAGGATTTAACTATAAAAAAATAATATTAATATTTTATTTTTTCTCTATTCTTACCTGTGCGATTTCTTTTTTTATAAGAAATCAAATTTAAGTATTTAAAAACCAAATATTTTATAAGTTGAATAAATCCCAACAAATGGCCTAGTAAATTCGGTAACAATTTCATTTAAAACTTTAAGAGAATGCTTGCCAACATAAACAATATCTCCCTCTTTTAAATAGGGATTCTTGTTTGAACCTCTTTTGTTATTTCTATTGAAAAGGAAAGTTTTAGTTGAATAACCTCCATCACTTGTAAACCTGCTTAAGGTTACGTTTCCTTTGAAAAATCCTTGACCACCTGCAATTAATATAGCTGTATTTAAATCAGTATCTCTCTTTAAATTAAGGACTCCTGCTCCCCTTATATCTCCTGACATATATACGTTTATTGAAGAAGAATTTATATTACTTTTTAATGCCTCTTTTATCTTGAATGTTATTTTTTCATCTCCTTTTGCAACATAAATATAATCATTATTATTTATTTTTAGGAAGATGACATCAATTTTCCTTTTAATTTTATTAGGCCTTACTTTAATTCAAATTAATAAAAAACTTAAAAACATCTCTTTTATTATTTTCACAATCTTATTATTATCTGTTTTTTTATATTGGGGTCAAATATTTCAGTTTGTTAGTCAAGAATTTTATTATCAATTACAAGCAAGTGTTTATGATTTGTCAACTTTTAGTTCAACAAATAAATTTTATACTTTAAAGGATTTCTTTCTAAACTCTTATCAAATGATTACAAATGTATCTCTAATTCATTTTAGTGAATCATTCTTTAAAGCTTCATTACTTTTATTTAATAGTTTTATAACATATATGGTCACTATTTTTTTGAGTTTGATTTACTTTTTTAAAAACTTAAAATTAGAAAATTTATTTTATTTTAAAGCTATATTTTTATTTCTATTTTTTATTATTAATGGTTTTTTATCTCAAAATAATCCAGCTGGTGCAATTCGATATATGTCATCTGCAATTCCTATATATACGACATTTATATTTGCAATATTACCTGAATAAAGTTTTTATGATTTAAGTTTTTCAACATCATTTAAATACCAATGCTTTATTTGAAAAAGGAATTGCTTATGGTTTTTAGCCCACCTAGTTGTATTAACGCAATTACTTCTATTAATTAACCACCTATGCATAATTCCTGCTTTAAATGCACACATCATATCACTAGGTTGGTCTCCAATAAAGATATCTTCTTTTGTTCTTAAATCACGATCAACCATCCCAGTATTAGGCTTTCTACACTGACATTTATCACTTGGAATATGGGGACAAAATCTAACCTCAATAGATAAATCATTAGAACTTAATCTTTCATTTATCACTTTATTAATTCGGTTGAAATCTTCAAATGAATAAAAACCTCTTCCTATACCAGATTGATTGGTTACAAGGATAAACCTATAATTAAAACTTTTTAATATTTTTAGAATATCTATTATCTCTGAATACCAGATAAACCTATCTAAAGTTCCTACATATGGTAAGTGATGATTAAAAACTCCATCTCTATCTAAATAACAAATAGGCACAATATAGTTCAGTTAGATAAAGTATTGATTATTTTTTCTGACAATGCTAAACAGGAAGTAAATGCTGGACTTACAGCATTGACAATATTAATTGAATTTTCGTCGATGTCATACATAAAATCATCTACTAAATTATTTTTCTCTTTATTATAAAGTTGAGGTCTAATCCCATAATTCTTTTTAGACATATACATCTCAGCTATATTTTTATCTGGAAAATAAAGGAATTTAGAGGTTTCTTCTTTAAATTTATTCAGAACAAAAAAGGTTAATTCATTTAACGCATGCATCCTATAGTTTTGAGAATTTGATAAAAACAATTTTGAATGGTAAAGGAGATTTGGAAATAAAGAAATCCAATCACTTCGCTCTTTTCCTTGCACGTCTTTATTAAAAACAGGAATTGCATTTGGCCCAATAAGTATATTCCCATCAGTAAGAGGAGTAATATGAATCCCCAAGAACGGAAGATTTGGATCAGGCACAGGATAAATATTTGTCTTTAAATAATTCTTTTTAGGAATAATTCCATATTGACCAAGTATTGGTAGTACAGTTAAATCTTTGTAAAGTTTGTTTTTCTTAATCGCAAGCTTAAGCGCACCAGGTCCTGCACAATTAAACAAAAAGGTGTATTTAAAATTATTGTTATTCTTTGTTTTTATACATAACTTTTCATAGTCTATTTCATCTACAGTGTCTACTAAAAATTTTGCTCCAGCGTCAACTAACTTCCTATAAAAAAAATTTAAGACTTTATTAGGTTGGAAGACACTTGTCTTTGGGGACCAAAGATATTTATTTACATTTTTAATGTTAGGTTGAATATTTGAAGCTTCTTTGTAACTAATTATTTGTACATCTCTTCCACAATTTTTAGCATTTAAGTACAACTTTTCCAAATTTTCTTCGTCTTTTCTATTAAAAGGTACTATTAATTTTCCACAATTAAGGATGGGCAAATTATTATCATGACATAGTTTAGACAGACTCTCACCACCTTTAATACATAATTTAGACTTTTCTGTACCTTTTGGATAATACAAGCCTGCATGAAGTACACCACTATTTCTTAAAGAAGTACCCTTTGATGGTACGTTGTATTTATCTATAACAATAATATCTTCAGCTGATTTATATTTTTCTAATAGCTTATAAGCAATACTTAAACCAACACAGCCAGCCCCTATAATTATTTTCATCTTATTAAATACACCTATGATTAGGCTCATTATAACCTTTGAGAATAGAAGGTATTTCTTTTTGGGCTCTTAAAAAAGCCTCTTTTATTCCTATATCTATAAAAGGAACATTAGGCTCTAAACAAACTCCATTAATGGGTTCTAAACCTAAACAATCCTTATCATTCATAAGAGGGAATTCTTTAAATTCATTTATATTCTGATATGTTAAATCACTTTTTGTAGATAATCGCCACCTTCGAAATAACTCTGCATTAGATATGAAATATGCACCTAATGAAATATTTCCAGCATCATTATTTGTAAATATAAATTTTCCTTGATCTAACTCATAACCTCCATATCTATTATTTTTGTCTATTTTTTTTAATATCAGAAACGGAAGTTCAGTTTTCTCCAAAAATAATTTATAAATGGATACTAAGTCAGCAAAAAAGATTGTATCTCCATTTAATATTAAATAATTATCAGCAGGATACTCCAAAGTTGCCTTGCATGAAGCCCCAAAGGTGCCATATGGTTGAGAATCAATAGCAAAATTACAATTAATTTTGTATTTTTCAATATAATTTAATATTGGTTTGAAATTATAAAAACCTGAAAAAGTAAGTTGAACATCCTTCATGGAGAGGATAGGATCTAACCATTTCAAGAAGTAATTTATAAAAGGTATTCCATTTATAGGTGCAAGAATCTTTGGTAAATTTCCAATACTAGATTTTATTCTTGTTCCAAAACCTCCACACAAAACAATTACATTGAGTTTTTTAGACATTATTAATAATATTTGCCAACCAATTTATTTCATCATTTTCTAAATCAGGAAAGTTACCAATGTACATTCCAAAAAAATGAACATGATCTGTAATTGGGAAATAGTCATTTATTTGCTCTTCAGAAATTTCTTTAAATGCTTTTACATAGGGTTGTCTTACTTGGTTTCCACCTCCAGCACTTCCAATCCTATATTCAATAGAATTTTCATCAAATTGTTTACATAGTTTATTGAAAAGTTCTTTGTCAGGATTTTTTAGTATGAGATTAAAGGCATAATTGCTTTGACCTTGTAAATTGAAATTTTTAAAAACCCAGCTTGGCATAAGTTCTAAAAACTTTTCAAAGTTTTCAGCTCTTTTAATTATTATTTGATCAAGACGTTTTAGTTGATTTCTACCAATAATTGCTCCAATTTCATTATTTCTTACGTTAAAAGCTGGTCGAGTAAATATAAATTTTGGATTTAAATCCTTATTTTTTAATACAAATTCATTTTTTAAAGCTTCATTAGTAGACTCCCTCAACATCCCATGACTTCTTAACATTCTTAACGTCTGGTAAAAAGATTCTCTATTCGTACAAATCATTCCTCCTTCAATTGTACTCATGTGATGAGCATAGTAAAAAGAGAAACATGAGAGATCACCAAAAGCTCCAGCTTTTTTATTGTTTGGTAATTTTACTCCATGAGATTCGCAAACATCTTCTATTAAAAAAATTTTATTTTTCTCAACATAATCAATTAGTTCTTGATCAAGAGCATTTAAACCTTGAGCGTGTGTTATAAAAATTGCAACGATTTCTTGATCTTTTTTTAGTTGATCTATTACCTTACTAGAATTCAAACCAAGAGTTTCTAATTTTATATCTACAAAAAGAGGTTCGAAGCCCATCCAAATTAGTGAAGAGATATCTGAACTCCAAGTAAATGGAGGTACAATTACTTTGCCTCCATTAGGATAGATTTCTTTTAGTAATGCCAGACAAAGAAGATTAGCCGATGACCCACTATTTACAAAAACACTGTATTTACATCCAAGCCAATTGCTCCACTCTTGCTCAAACTTCAAAACCTCTGGACCAGAAGTTAATTTTGGCTCATCCTCATTAAGAAGACTTATTACAGGAACTAAGTCTTCCTTTAAAATATTATTTCTCATCAATGGATACTTCATACTTTTTCTAATTCATTACAAATAGAATGATACATTATTTGTGTAACTGTCTGAATAATTGACGTCTCTGAAGATGGGACTCTAAAGATCCTCTGAACAAAATCATAGTGGGGACATTTCTCACCAGTAATCAGAACAGTCTTAATATTTAAATTATTTGAAAGTTTTAAAGCTTCTATAATATTTTCACTTTTACCTGATGTACTCATACCTATAGATAAACCAATATTAGATGATAATGCTTTGATTTGACGACTGAATACGGAAGCGAATTCAAAGTCATTCGACCACGCAGTAATAAAAGAAGTGTCAGTAGTAAGAGCAATGCTTTTAAAGGTTTTTCTATCTTTTCTTAGATATGTTCCTGTAAGCTCTGCAGAAAAATGTTGAGCATCTGCAGCAGATCCACCATTCCCATATATTACGGCGATTTTATTTAAATAATCACAAGAAATAATACTTTCTGAAACTTCAGAAACTGTCTCATAAAAATTGCTTGAATTTGAAATCAATTCAATAGTTTTTTGTACTCTTTCGAGATAATTTAAATTTTCTTTTTGACTCATTGATCACAAAAGATTATTTGACTTCCTGAAGAGCTAAATTTCACATCTACCCACGTTTTGATTTTTACAGAATTTTTTATCTCATCATGGTGACACTTTGGAGCCCAGCAAATAAAAAATCCTCCGCCTCCAGCCCCCATAAATCTGGTACATAAAGAACCAGCAGCTTCAGTATCATTAATTATTTTATTTATTTTATCAATATCTCTATCCCCATTCAATTGGATTTTAATATCTCTTATTTTTTTTGTTATTACTGCATGCTTATCAATACTTTCTTGAGATGAAAAAAATTCAACCCCTTGGGCATTCAAGTCAGCTAATTCTAGAAACAATTCTTGTTTCTCTTCTTCTGAAATTGAAGCTACAACATTTTTTGCCGCCACTTGAGAACTCCTCGATATTCCATCAAATCCCATCAATAAATTATCTTGCAAATAGATCAAATAATCAGGATTAATAATGAATCTCCTAGGCCGAATGCTTTGTTTATCTGCTTCAATAAGTATTAAGCCTCCAAAAGCTGAAGCACACTGATCTTGAATCCCTACAACTTCATTTAAGACATTTTGCTCAAATTCAATAGCCTCAAGTGCTAACTCTGTTCTACCAATATATTTATTATTTATTGCTCTCATCGAATTTATTAAGCCAACAGTAAATGCAGAAGAACTACCTATGCCACTTCTTGCCGGCAAATCACCTGTATAGGATATTTCTAAAGGTGAATTATTTGAGTATTTTTTTATAATTTCTCTGGCTGAAGGGTGTTGAATATCGTTTATGGTTGTTGCAACTTCAATTTTAGAATAACAAATTCTATATTTATAATCAAAAAATTTTGGGATTCTTCTTACAGATTGATAACAGTAGTAATCTAAACCAGCACATATTATCTTTGTTGAATTCTTATAGTACCAATTTTTATAGTCTAAAGAACCACCATAGAAAGATAATCTATAAGGCGTTCTGGATATAAACATTAAACTACATTTTTTGTGACTATATCATATTCATAGTAACTTACCCACTATATCCAAATACTGTTTATTCGTATTTGAAAAATACTTATCAAAATTATTTTTAGCATTGTCAATAATTGCTCTTCTTAAATTAGGGTCTTGTGTAAGTTCTTTTATTTTATCAAGAATTTGTTTCGGATTATTTTTCTCAACAATTAATGCAGTCTTAAAGTCTTCGTAAAAATCTACATAACCAGAATTTTTAGTTGTAATAACAGGAACTCCACATGCAGCTGCTTCTAAATAAATTCTCGGTAAACCCTCACCATACATAGTTGGATGAACTAGGCATATTGAAGAATCATATATTTTTCTTACATCTAGAGAGTAATGTTCTATTAATAAGAATTCATTAATACTTTTATTTTCTTTTATTAGTCTTTTTAGTTTAGAAACATCTTTTAAGGGAACTACAATTCTAAATTTAATTGAATGGTTTAGTAAATCTTTAAAAATAAAATTATAAATATAAACCAAAGCTAAAAAATTATTTATTCCCTTTTGATTATTTAACCTACTTATCATAGTAATGTATTGTTTATCAAAATCAATTTCATATCTAGGATTAAATTTAAAAAATTCTTTATTAATCCCCGTACCAGGCAAAATTGAAATATTAGAAGGATTATTTATAGATTTATTCAACAAATATATGTAATCAGAACTATTTAAAACTACTGTATGTTGAAAGAAAAAATTATGCAAAATAAAATAAGTCTTTTCTAAAAATCTTCTAATAACTCTTTCGTAAAATAATCTTGAAGAAAAAATTCTTCCCAATCCATCATAATTAGCTAATTTAAGATCGCATTTATAAAACAATAATGGGGAATATAAAATACATTTAATTGTGTATGAAAGTAGTATATTATAATAATTTTTATTTAATTTATATTTTTTTACATCAAAAACTCCAATTTTTGATTTTTGGATATTTATTTCAACTTGATCTTTTTCACTCTTTGATAAATAACCATCGTTTAAAAAAACAAAATTAACTGTGTAACCTTTTTTAATGAATTCCTTTGCTAACTCATGCTTGAAATTCCATAAAAACCACAACGTATTTGCAAAGAATATAATATTCCTTTTTTTTTTATTTCTAACCAACTTTTATTTTTAAGGTTTATATTATATTAATTATACATTCGAAAATTGATTCTTTTTCAATAGAGGCATTGCTTTTATCAATTCACTAACGCCTTGTTCAACTGATCTGCTAGCTTTAAAACCTGCAGTTTCAATTTTTTTATTACTCACAATATAGTTTCTTTTATCAATATCTTCTCCTATCTCGGATATGAGGTAAACAAAATTAGGTAATTGTTTCTGTATTAATTCACATAATTCCCTTTTTGAAAGGTTTGCATCGCTGTAACCAAGATTAAAGGTATTTCCTTTTAAATTCGGATTATTCATTGCAAAAATAAAGCCATCAACAGCATCATCAATATGGAGATAATTCCTTTTAAAATCAGCCTCAAATAAAACTACCGCTCTATCAAAATATGCTCTATAGGTAAAATCATTTACTAATAAATCTAGTCTTGGCCTAGGACTAACTCCAAAAACAGTTGCCAATCTGAAAGTAATAGCATTCCCCTTATCTAAAAGCACTTTTTCAGCTTGAACCTTCATTTTTCCATAGAGAGAAATAGGATTTAAATCAGATTCCTCATTACAGAAAATACCTTCTTGCCCAATTCCATATCCACTATTAGTGCAAGGATAAATAATAAGTTGACTAGCTGAAGACAATTGAGAGCATAAAACTACAGAATCATAATTAACTGTTTTTGCCGCAAACTTATCTTTGTCACAAAGAGGAGCTCCAGTCATACAGGCCAAGGGTATAATAACGTCGGATGATTTTATTATTGGTGCCATTAAGTTTTCATCTCTAGCATCTCCAATAATTAATTTACATTTTGGATGAATTGAAGGTATTAATAAGCTTGTTCTCTCATACATAAGATTATCAACACAAACAACTTCATGACCGGCTTCTAATAGATTAGGAATTAGTTTTGATCCTATATATCCTGCGGCTCCAGTGATTAATATTTTTAACATAAATAATTTGAAGGTTTATTTAACAATAAAACTATGTTTAACAAAAAAAGTTTAATTTTTTGTTTTTTGAGCTAATCTTAAACAATTTTCATAAACATCTTTTTTATACAAACTCTTAGAATGCCAGGTCTCTATTGCATTTTTTCTTAAATCTAAATACTTCTCTTGATCTCCTGAAATTTCTAAAATTTTTCTAGTTATTGATGCATCAATTATTAATGCATTAAAATTATCTACACAATAATTTTTAATATTACCTACATTCGTAACTACTGGTACCAATCCAAGTTGCATAGATTCTAAGACAGACATCGCCATTCCCTCTACCAAACTGCTTTGAATAAAAAATGAAGAATTTTCAGCATATTTTTTTATTTCATTAAAACTCATCTCAT
>QCUA01000040.1 GCA_003210915.1 Prochlorococcus sp. AG-676-L21
ATTATTTTTGGTCAGAATTTCTACATTATTAATGTAATTAGATTCCTTTTCAAAATTTGGGCTTGAATGAGAAGGAGGAATGACTGTACCTAATAAACCCGTTGATAAAATAGCTAAGATTAATTTTTTTCTACTCAACATTTAAATAATAAAATTCTTACCTGTTATAAGAGAAAGAATTTTGATTTAAAGCTTTTTATTACAAAATTCATAGAAATCTAGTTAAATTAAGTAGTTCTACTTAGAGAAATATCGCAAGATCCAAACAAATACGTTATGTTCATAATGAACATTTTAAAAATTATGCTTAAAAATAAAGAAAAAAATTCTGTAGTTAGAGGAATTTTTTTAATAGGAGGTTGGGGTTTAGGTTTAGATAGATTTTATGAAGGAGATAAAAAGGGTGGGGTCTTATCTATTCTTGGATGGAGTATTACATTTTTTACTTTCTTATACCTAAAATGTTCAGGATATGAATATGTTGATGGTGTAAAAAGTTATGCAGATTATTCTCCAAATCCTCTAATAGTTTTACCTTTACTATTTGGAGCATATGGTGGATTTCTTATAATCAAAAAGGCTTTCCGATTAGCTAAACAATTTGAAAACGCGGAGTAATCATTTTTAATAAAGTCAAGATAATAAACCTGATCCTTTCAAATAAAATTTAAATAAAAGAATAACTAGTAAATTAACTATTGCTAAAGCAACTATTCCATTTCTGTTTTTTACATCTAGTTTTTTAATTAAATTAGAAAGATAAACGACAGGATTTTCAGGTTCTTTATTGTTCAATATTTATGAATAAAATTGTGATAAAATTATCATGATTTTTTTAAAAAACCCAATAATGTAAAGTTTATATTTTAAATGGAATAGTTAAGCTATTACATTATTCCTGCATTTCTCAAGAAAGCTTTACCTATATTTCCAATCACAAAAAATAAAGACAAATTTATTAAAAGTATTATTAATAGTGCCAACATTTTATAGTTAGGATTTGACGTTATCCCATCAAAACCATCATTTAAAATTCTTTTAAAAAGAGAATTATCTTTAAATTCTAGTTTTTTTTCTTTTACATCATTGTTTGCTGTTTCTTCTTTAATGTTTTGATTACTTGCTTCTTCAAGAAATTCAGTAAATGCTTTAACATTCTCTTCTTTCTTACTTTCTTTCTTTATCTCAGAAGATGATTCAATTGAATTTTCCTCAGGGATTTGCTTTGATTCTTCCAATTTTTAAATTTACGCTAGGGACATATTACACCATAAAAAAAAACCCACTCGATCAAATGAAGAGAAGGTTAGTTAAGATTAAAGTTCTTAAGCCTATATTAATTAATTTTGATGAGTTTTGCGATTAGAAATTTTTTTACTAATCAACAGAATTTTAAAAGTAATTATTAAAATAAATTATGCTTGATTCACAAACTATAAAAACCTGCAAGGAGAATCCAACAATAAGAGACATTAAGATAACAAATATTGAGCATGCTATTGATCAAGCAGAAATGATGATCAAAGAATCAAAAATGAATCAAGAAGAATTAAGTTTTTTGAAAAGGAAAATATCTGATTCAAGGCAGGATCTGGAGATTCTTTATTTGATGAAAATTTAAATAAATAAATGTTTTTCAAAATTAAGTTTTAGTATATTTGGAGACTTAAGAATATATTGAATAATGATTATATTTAAAAGAAAATAACATTATGTCAAAGAAAAGTATTTATATACCTATAAAAGTAGTTCCATATATATTTGTCTCAATTGTTGCTATTACTATTGCTGCTACTACAAATATAATTATTTAGTACTAAAGAACATTCTTTATGAATAACATATAAAATAACTCAATAGAACATATTAATTAATCAAAAAGATTAGATAAAAACAATAAATACATGAAAAATTTAAGGATAACTCTCGCTTTGATTTTTTTATCTACAATCTTCCTTTTTAGTTTAAAAACATATCGTGATTTTGTTATTTCTAGTGATTTAAAAAATGAAGAAAAAAATAAATTAAAAAAATCAGCTGAAATCTTGAATGAATGTTTTGATCTTAAAAACAAAAGTAAGAGAACTATAAATGAGTCGTTGAAATTGATTGAATATTGTTTAGAAGAATTTGGATCTGATTAATAATTTAATTAGCATATGCTCAACTACTTATATCTTTTTAAATAACTCACTTAGCATATATAAAAATATTCATGGATAAAAAAAATACTAATAGACGGGAACCAACAAAACTGCAAATGGATAATATCATTCTTCCTGCCTATACCGATCTTTCTAAGAGATGTGTTTCTTATATCAATGAACTTGAATGCCCACCACAATACATAGCTGATATGTTGAGAGATTTAGCTGATGCAATAATGACTTCATATCCTGAAGTTAAAAACAATAGTTCTAATTTATAGTTTTTATATGAGTAAAATCACATGTTCTTATTTAGGGGACTTAAAATGCGAAGCTAAACATCTCCAATCTGGGAATTTAATCACAACTGATGCACCTATAGATCATTGCGGGAAAGGTGAAAACTTCTCACCAACTGATTTACTCGCAACCTCTCTAGGCTCTTGCCTTCTAACGATAATGTCTATCAAAGCGAGATCAAATGGTTGGGAATTAAAAAATATTTATTTAGATATTGAGAAAATAATGACAAAGAATAAAGAAAGGAAAATAGCACAACTAAAAATAGATATTTATATTCCTGATGACTTATCAAAAGAAAAAATTGATTTTATAAAAAATGCTTCTGAAGATTGTCCTGTTACTAGAAATCTTTCTGAATCGCTTGATATTAAAATAAATTGGCATAACCAATAAACTTTACAAAAATAATTTTTAATTTTTAATAATAGAATTATATGAAATACTTCATAGGAATAATTATTCTTTTACTTGGAATATTTATAATTACTGATTTAGCATTAAAAACTAGATATACCAGAAAAAGACAGTCCAATAAAAACAAGAATGAATAAGATTCTTGTTCTTATAAATCCATATATCAGAAATTATTTAGGATACTTTTCTGGACTTTCTATTATTTTTTTCAACCCATGATTTTTGCCTTTTGTTTAAATCTGAGATGTATGCTCGAGATTTTCTCGCTAATTGATTTTTTTTCTCTCTTTGCCTAAGTTGATTTAACTCTTGAATAGAATAGATTTTAGTATCTTTTTTATGCTTAAAAATACTTAAAAAATTAAGAAAATATTTTTTCATAGACTTAATCTACTGTCTTTTGTCATTTTGCCAATAGAGAAAAATTACTTTTATTAAATAATAAATTTAAAATAATTCCTGAATTATTTATATTTATCAATTTTTTTATCAATTAAATCGATCAAAGGAATCATGAAATTAACATTTATGCCTACAGTGCACCATACGTATGTAAGACAAAATATCAACTTAATATATAAGTTTGAGGGTAAAGTAAGAAACAATTTAAAAAAGCTACCAATAAATAATATTAGTATTCCAATTTGCAATAATCCCTTAGCTATCCATAGAAAACCTCTTTTCCTTATGTTCTTATAGAACCAAAAAGTAATAGCTCCAAAAATAAATAATAAAATTAGATTTATTATCATTTAAATTCTTTAATAACACCTGTTAATAATAATGCTTTGGTTAAAGGAGATGATAAATATTACATTTTAAAATCAATTAATATTAAAGATATTAATTTATTATCTATAAATATTTTAAAAAACTATAAGTTAAAGATTTAAACGTATATTAATCTAAATTATTTTAAAACAATTTCGATTTTAATAAATCAACCCTCTTTTGATTCACACCTAGGTCACTTTCACCGACTCTAGATTCAGACCTAACAAGTAATTTACGAGATTCAGGAACAAAAGATACTTCTAAATCGTCAACGTATTTCATCCATTTACTTGTTGCTTCAGCATGAAGATAGTCTCCGTCAAGTTCAACTATTACTGATCTTGGGGTATTCTCGATAATTTCTTTAATTTCCTTAAAAGGTTGTTCGATTGAGTCGACTTCCCATTCTTCTCTGACACAATGCGCTATTTCAACACACTCACTCAATTCAATGTGAGAAGCTAATGAAGCTGAGGGAAATATAAATCCTATGAATATAAAAAAACTTACAAAAAAGATTTTCATTAAAACAAGCATAAACTTTTCTTAATCTAACTAACAAAAATAAAAATTTGGTGGAATAATATTTAGTAAAAATTACATCTTATAGAAGAGCTAAAAACTTCTAAGATTTAAAATTAAGTTTCAATAAATCTAAATATTGTGGAATTAACTGAACTAATAAAAGATTATATAGCCACAGAATTACTATCTAATATGGAACTTGACTTTCTAGAAGGGGAATTATGGGAAACCATTCAACATATTTCTGAGATAAATACATTAACAATAGCTCCAAAGGATATATGCAATAAATTAGAACTTAAGGAAAAATCTTGCTGGCAATTATGTTGTGCTGCAGTACTTGATTTTTCAAGACCTTTAAAGGAGAAAAATGAAAGAGTTGAAAATTTCAACAAATTATTAAATAAATACAAACTTTACAGCAAATAAAAAAGACCCCTAAAAGGGGCCTAAATTAGTTTTAACAAATCAAGTGTTTCCTTGTTTCCACTGATTTAATAAAACATCTCCTACACACAAATCTAATTTCACATGATTTTTTGAGAGAGTAAATACTTATTGGGCAAGAATATTAACTGTCACAAAGCTAAAAACAAAAAAGTACTCAAACTATTGCTCGAGTACTTATTACTATCAAAAAAATGTGTGTGAGGAGTTTCTGATTCAATTAATCTAAACATCTTCGAATTAAAAAAGCTACGGTATTAATCCCTATTTATATTTATTTACTTATTAAAAAATAAAACTAGAATACTTGGATTGGTACAAGATATTATTAAATGAAAAAAAGGTACAAGAAAGTAATTTACATTTTTACTACAATTGTCCTTATTTCAATTATTGGAGGAGTTGTAAAATATTCATTTAGATACATCGACGAAAATCCTGATAAATATATTCCCAAAACGAAGCAAATAATAATTTAATTTTTTGTTTTTTAGATTTATTAAATTATATTTGCCAATATATTTGCCAATTCCCTATTGTTTAAACTTAAACTCTGAATACTTAAAAAAATAACTAGGCTTAAAAAGAAATTATTTGAGTATAAATCCACTTTCCAAAATAATAAATCTGTCTTATAAACTTCTCAATGATTGGAGGACTTTATGAAAAGAAAAAACACATTTTTTATAAATAAAAAAAATAATCTAGAAGACTTTAAAGAAAAACATAATTATCAAATAGTGGAAGAATACTGGAGGAAAAGAAAAAAAGAATGTGAAAAAAATCTCTCTAAATTTTACTAGTCAAAAATTATGAATTATATAATATCTATTTTTCTAGCATCTGTTATGTGGGTTCAAGTTCCTCAATGGGAGGCTGATTGGTCAAAGTGTGCAGTAGATGTTCCTGATACATCATGTCATTGGTATGTAGCTGCACCCGATAATACCTTTGGAGAAGGATTTGATTGGGAAAGTGCTCCTTGGTTTGATGCTAACGGACTTCAAGATGTCGCAAAAATTGAGAAAGAAAGTGTAGTAGAAAAGCTTCAAAAAAATTAGATAATATTCAATTAATAAATTACATTTTTTAGCAATAAAGTATTCATTTCTTTCTAATAATATTTAAGATGAAAATGACTTTTTAATATTTCAATGCGCTTCAAAGTAAGTTTAAAAAAAGACGGCAAAGAGTTTGATGAAGTTGTGATAGCAAACAACAAGAAAGATGCTATTGAAGTGGCTTTAAAAAACAATCCAGAAGCGGAGGTCCTTAATTCTGATTGGACATTTAAACTTTGAAAAAAGTTTTAAAATTTATTTCCAATTTTTGGAATTATTAACGAAACAACGCAAATAACACTTATTGCAGGACCAGGAGATAAGTTAAAAACAATTGAAAGAATAAAACCCAATAGAGAAATACAAAGTCCAAAGAATGAAGATCTCATCATTGCAATCCTAAGACTTTGTGCTTTATCAAGTCCTAATAAAGTAGGTGTTGAAAGTAATGCAATTACTAAAATTACTCCAACAGCAGACATTGAACTAACGATAACTAGTGCCGTCGTGAAACTTAGAGCTAGGTTTAACAAAGACACATTTATTCCACTAGCTGAGGCGCCCTCTGGATCTAATCCGACATATACAACTTTTTCATATCCGAACGTTACTAATAAAATGAATGTTAGAAAAGCAATAATTGTTCTTAACAAATCGCCAAGGTTTGCGGTTAATAAATCCCCAAATAATACTGCCTCTAAATCAATTCTTATCCCAAGAAGTGGAATTAGTAAAACCCCAAAACCAAGCATGCCAGCAAGAATTGTATTCATAACTGCTTCATAATTTTCACTTTTTTTATTAGTTAAACTCTCCGCAATAATTGCACCAACAAGACCACTTATAACTCCTCCTATTGAGGGATGAATACCTAGAGCTAGAGCTAGAGCTAGTCCCGGTAAAACACAATGAGAAATTAAATTTACTTGTAATAGTCTTCTATGAGTAATCAATACTGTTCCCATAGCTGGGCATAATATTCCAGAGAAAATAGTAATTATTAAAGGAATTAACCACCAGTTGTTTAAAAAAGACATTAATCGTATGATTCGTTATGATCAAAAAAGCAGGAAATTAAAAGATCTTGAAAATGATGGTAACCAATCCTGACATTACCAAAAGACAAGAGCAACTTCTTGAAGAACTTAAAAAATGTGATGATGAATTGAGTGGTCAAGAATTGCATAGGCAATTGATTATCGAAGGCAAATCCATGGGGTTGACAACAGTTTATAGAAATCTTCAAACTCTTATAAAACATGGATTGATTCGATCTAGACATCTTCCAACAGGTGAAGTACTTTACACTCCTGTTGATAGAGATATTCACCATCTGACATGTGTTCAATGTGGAGAAACCTCCAAAATGGAAGGTTGTCCGGTGAAAGATATTCATAGTCCAAAGAAAAACCCAAAAAAATTTCAATTTTTGTTTCATACACTTGAATATTTCGGCCTTTGCCAAAACTGTTATCAAGCTCAGAGTTAAATTTAAAAATATTTTTAATCACAGGTATTATTCTCTTTTAAAGAACTAATATTGAGATCATCCAATTTGCCTTGTATTGAATTGGGAGTTCCGGATGCTAATACTGTTTTATCTAAAACAACAACATGATCATAACTATTGAGAGATGAGCCCCAATCATGACTACTTATAAACAGAGCTAAGCCTGCATCTGCAAGTTGACGGACTATTTTAAGAAAATCGTCTTTTGCGGGAGGATCTAATGCAGCACATGGTTCATCTAGCAGAAGAATTCTTGCAGGAGACATTAAAGTTTTAGCCAAAAGTGCTCTTTGTTGTTGTCCGCCTGAAAGAGAATCAAGTCTTCTATTTGCAAGATTTGAAATGCCAACTCTTTGCATTGTTGCTTCCAATTCGCAACATTTATTAACCCAAGACTTTGGATTTGCGAGAAGAGCCTTTATTTGGAATGGATTAGTATTTTTTGATTTTGAATATTTTATTTGACCTAATGAGACTAATTTTTCAACAGTAATCGGAAATTTCCAATTCATTGAGCTTCTTTGTGGCATAAGTGCAACCTGGGATCTAGTTCTAACTAAACTTTCACCATCAATAGTTATATCTCCAATATCAGGATTATTTTGTCCTTGCAATAATTTCAAAAGAGTTGATTTACCAGCTCCATTTGGTCCAACAAGAGCAGTCAATGTTCCTGGTTTTATTTGAACTGAAACCTTATTTAAAGCTGGCTTGCTTTTTTTTGAATAAGAATAAGTTAAATTATCTGCAATTAAAGTAGCCATTAAAGAATATATTTAAGTCAGTTAGACCTTCATTTTACCAATATTAAGGAATTCATACTTATTTCATAACAATTGATACCAAATATTGCTATTAATTATGAAAATGATTATCATTTTAAGTATTTGAAACTTATTAAATGTCAATATTTAAAAAAGTAATCTTTAGTAATAAGAGATCTAATCATTCTGTTATCAAAAACTCTTTATTAGCTGGAACCGTATTATTATCAACAGTTGCTCAAGATGTTTTAGCGAAAGAAAAATCATATGTAGCTGTAGAGCCACTCACTTGCGATTTAGTAAAATCTATTGCCTTACCTTCTGATGAAGTAACTTGTTTGGTTGATAGAAAACAAGATGTACATGACTTTAAAATAACTCCAAGACAAGCTCAATTACTTAACAGTGCGGATAAAGTTTTTACTCTAGGGAAAGAGATGACCCCAAGCATGAAAAATTGGGAGGGTAAGCCTCAAACAGTTGTAATTGGTGTAAGTGCTATAGATGTAGATGATCACTCTGATCATGGTGGGCATGATGACCATGATGATCACTCTGCAGCAAAAGTAGATGATCACTCTGATCATGGTGGGCATGATGACCATGATGATCATTCTGCAGCAAAAGTAGATGATCACTCTGATCATGGTGGGCATGATGACCATGATGATCACGCTGGGCATGATGACCATGCAGAAGGTTCATTTGAATGGGCAGGCAAATTTCAACTCTCTAAAGGTTCCTACAAATGGTCATTCGCAAAGGTAGGTGGGGAATATGCAGATCCAGCTATGAAAATGGTGATTCTCGAATCAAATGATATTGAATCTTCTGAAGAACTAGCTAAAGAGCTATTAGGATCTAAGTATTCAATAAACAAAAAAAATAATGGAACTCTCGTAGCGAGTAATAAAGCCTATGTTCTTAATTTTGATCAAAGGAAGGAGAGTACAGTATTTAATGTAGAAATTCAAGAAGATGGCCAATATACATTCTTCACTGAACATATGCCTTTTGAGTTTGAAGCCGAAGAACACTTCTTTAAAGATATTTCTAATTCTGATGTTGAACCAATAGCACAAGTACCAGATGAAGGAGAGGGACATCACCACCATGATCACGGAGGATTAGATCCTCATGTTTGGCATGATCCTCATAACATTATAAAAATGGGAGAAGTTGTAAGTAAAAGTTTAAAGAAAGATATATCTGTTTTTAATAGATCTGACAGGAAATCAATCAATGCGAGATTTGCTTCAGTAGTTTCAACACTAGAAGAACTCGATAGCTGGATTGTTGCACAGGTCTCAACAATTCCAGAATCAAACAGAATTATTGTATCTAAACATAAAGCAATGGAATATTACGGCGATGCTTTTGGATTTGAGACTATTAGCTTACTAGATTTTCTTGGTGACTCATCAAGTCTAAGACCTGACAATATTCAATCAACGTTGAAGATGCTTGATGAAGAAAATGTTAAGGCAATTATTCCTGAACAAATACCAGCTTCTAAGTTATTAAAAAACTTGAGTAGACAAAGTTCAGTTCCTTTAGCTTCTAATCAAATATTTGTTGATGGATTAATGATGACAGGGAATACAGTTTCTGTTGCTGTCCACAATACATGTACCATTGTTAATTCATTAGGTGGAACATGTGATAAAGAAGCAGGCTCCAACCTTGAAAGCACCTGGAATTCTCTTCAAAATTAAACTTATCTTTAGATAACGGTTTTCATTATCAATTAATATCTAATATATTATCTATTAGAAATTATTTTATTTAGGTTAATTGGTTAATGAGTATTAACGAAAAAGTGCCTGTGACAATCCTGACTGGATTTCTTGGTTCTGGCAAAACGACTCTTCTTAATAGAATTTTAAGCGAAGAACATGGTAAGCGAATCGCTGTAATTGAGAACGAATATGGAGAAGTTGGAATTGATCAAGGATTGGTTATAAACGCCGATGAAGAAGTATTTGAAATGTCTAATGGTTGCATTTGTTGTACTGTGCGCGGAGATCTTATTAGAGTCCTTGGTAATTTGATGAAAAGAAGGGATAAGTTTGACTATGTACTGGTTGAAACAACTGGATTAGCTGACCCTGGTCCTGTTGCACAAACATTTTTTATGGATGAAGAAATTAGTTCTGAATTCACACTTGATGGAATAGTTACATTAGTTGATGCAGCCCATATTGATCAACAACTTGGACGTAGTGATGAGAGTTCTGAACAAGTGGCATTTGCAGATGTCTTAGTTCTCAATAAAACTGATTTAGTCTCAGATGATGCTCTTGATAACCTTGAATCAAGATTAAGAGATATGAATCGAATGACTCATATTATTCGAGCGGAGAAAGCAGAGGTACCTATTGAGACAGTTTTAAATTTGAGTGCATTTGATCTTGACCAAATGCTAAAGCGTAGACCAACTTTTTTAGAACCCGAATATCCTTTTGAATGGTCAGGAGTTTACGAACTTGAGCCTGGAAAATATGAATTGCAACTTAAAGAAG
>QCUA01000041.1 GCA_003210915.1 Prochlorococcus sp. AG-676-L21
AGACTTCTCAAATAAATTTTACAAACCAGATTGTTAAATTCAATCTGGTTTTTTTAATTTATTTTAATTACTTCACTTTTATTCTCTTTAAGTCATCTTAATTAAGAAAATTAGAATATGAATTTATTTTCTCTTATTAAAAAAATTACTTAGTATTATTTAAATAATTATAAAAAAATGAATGCAATTAATAAATATTTACCTTTTGGCTTAAAAGCTGAAAAGATCATGCCATTTTTTATTTTTTTTAAGCTTCTTACCTTCTCTGGTTTTATTGCTTATATGATGAATCGATGAAATGATTTATCCTCTGCATCAAGTAATTTTGCCTTACTAATTTTATCAAATGCAGTTGTCTTAATTTGGGATATTAGATCTAATCCTTTAGGTGAAGATCAAGACAAGATTAAAAAAAAACGTATAAACTTCAATGAAAATTGATCTTTAATCAGTATAAAAACTCTATTGAAATAATAAAAATCATATTAAAATAAAATCAAATAATTGGAGGCAAATCAGATGACCAACCTGGGTTTGGAGATTATTTTCTGGCTAATTTTATTAACCTATCTTGGAGCTAGACTTACTCAAACTAAGAAAGGTTACAAACAACAATATTAAAAGAAGGAGGTTTTTAATCATGGCATTAA
Source organism: Prochlorococcus sp. AG-676-L21 (assembly GCA_003210915.1). Lineage (GTDB taxonomy): Bacteria > Cyanobacteriota > Cyanobacteriia > PCC-6307 > Cyanobiaceae > Prochlorococcus_A. Next base: position 651 of record QCUA01000041.1, read on the forward strand.
ATGATACTTTCAAAATTCTTCCAAAAAATAAAATTTCTTTGAAGGCTGATTTATCACCATTTTTACCTAACAAAGACTATTGGGCTGAAGAGTGCAAAGAGCATCCCTCTAAAAAAGAATGCCTTTTCTATTGCGACTAAAATTAACTTTTATACGTAAACTTGTAAATTTTGCAGTTTGATTTTTAATAGATTTATTCTAAATTGAATTTAATTTTTATTTCAGGAAGATTTATGCATACAAGAAAGAAAAATACCAAGATAAAAAAAACTGAAACCAATACCGAATGGTTGGATAAAATTATTAATCAGTTAACAAATAAAGATTCCAGTCAATAACTTTAGGTAGTGATTTGAATTCAAATACTTTAACTAGCTTTATTAGATTGAGTTCTAGCTTAAAATTTCTTTTGAATAAAATTAAAAAAAAATCTTGAGATATTATCCAAGCCCCAAATAATACCTTTTGTTTCAGAATAAGATTATATTAAAAGGAGCTAAAAAAACTGAAAGATATTTAGGGATAAGAGGCCTCTCTACAAATTTAATTTTGGTTAATATGAAAGTTCATTTTTTTTTAATTTATGGATTTTAAATTAGGGTAAATAATAATACAAGGAAAAAATTTGCATATATTTTTCTAGGCATAATATTTGTTCTTAATTCAATATTCTTTATTTGGTATCTCTTTTTTTCTAATTTAACTTGGAGCTAGTGAATTATTATTTATTAATAGATCCATAGAGTAGCCAGCTAAATACAGCACAAACTAAACTGAGTATTAATACTCACAATAAGTATTTTTACTTACTATAATAATAATAAGCATTTAGGAAGTGCTTAGCTGGTTAAGCTCAGTCAATCTGAATTTAACATAATCGTCATGAGAGTTTGCTAGTAGGGATGCGAGCAAGCTCTTTTTAATTTTTTACAAATAATACTCAGTTTGTAAAATAACAAATCAACAGTTTTTTTTGATTTCAGATAAAAAATTTAGATAAGGCATTGATTAGCACTTAAGAAAAAGTTGTTGAATAAGACCTTGTGCATCAGGATTTATTTTTTTTTGAAACTTTCCTGTCAAGATAAAATAACTTTGCTAAAAAAGGATATAGATTAAATTCAATATGTCCTTAGATTTCATTCTCATTCCTTTTTGTATAATTGCTATTTTATGGCTATTTAATCGAGAGAACAAAATCTACCGCAATAATAAAAAAGCTCGATAAAAACGAATCTAAACTCCAAAAATTTAAGCTTGATATTTAATATTGCTGTAATTATTTTGGTATTTTTATTTAATATGTTTCCCTATTTTATGGAAATGCAATTACTAAGAAAAATTTAAGCATTCAATTTATTAATAATTAACTTATCCCAATAAACTTTTGAACGATTTATTTGTTCCAATTTTTGTTTGCAATGAATACAATTGCAATTTCTTGCTAATGTTTTGGAAGTCATTACTTGGTTTTTTCTTAATAAAACAAATATCTAAATTAATTGCAATGAAAAATATTCTTATCCTTTAAATTTATCAATAAAAAAGCTTGAAAAGGAAAATATTTTTTTTATAGAAAGAAAAGAGTAAAGATGGTCTCAATTTGATTAGTATTTTATAATCTTAAAAACTATTGAAAATTTAATCAAATAAATTTCTTTTGCCAATTTCAACCCAATCAACTATTAAAAAATTTGTCCGCCAAATTTGTTTACCATGGAATTCTATTCCATTAATAGATAGATGGTTAATAGCGCAAATATTACCTCCAATGTTATTTGCAATCTCTGCTTTTACCGTTATTTCATTATCAGTGGGAGTAATGTTTGATCTAATAAGAAAAATAGTTGAATTTGGATTACCTTTATTTTTAGCTATAAAAGTTCTTTTTTTTAGCCTTCCAAGTTTTCTAGTTTTGTCGTTTCCGATGGCAGTTTTATTGTCTACGTTATTAGCTTACGGGAAATTATCAGCCAATTCCGAATTATTAGCATTGAAATCTTTAGGAATAAAAACTTCAAGAATTATTGCTCCTGCTATTGCAGTTTCTATATTGATGACAGGCTTAACTTTTTATTTCAACGATAACTTGGTACCTGCAAGTAATAAGTCAGCAGAATCTACTTTAAGAGCTGGTATTGGAAGTTCTTTTAGCAGTGAAGAAGGGAAAGATAATATTATGTTCTCTAGATATGGTTCAAGAATAGAATCGGCAACAAATAGCCCCACAAAGACTAATACATTACTCACTCATATTTTCTATGCATCGAGGTTCGAAAATAACATTATGCAGGGAGTTACAGTTTTGGATTTTTCGAGACAAGATCTACAGCAAATCTTAAAAGCAAAAAGTGCGGTATTTGATAAGGAAAACTCCTCTTGGATCTTTTCAGATGGTAGTATTGTTTCTGTTGACCAAGGCGGTCAAACTACTAATATTCAATTTGAAAAATATAGGTATCCATTTGTAGAAGGGCCCTTAGATTTAGCAAGAGTACCAAAAGATGCTACCGAAATGTCTCTTAAGCAGGCATTAGAAGCTGAAAGAATATATAAAGAGACAGGAAACTTAAAAGAAATAAGAAGAATTCAAGTTCGCATACAAGAAAAATTTACTTTGCCTTTCGCATGCTTAGTATTCGGATTAATTGGAAGTAGTCTAGGATCAAAATCCAATTTAAGATCTTCCAAAAGTCAGGGATTTGGATTAAGCGTTATTCTAATATTAGTTTATTATGTGATGTCGTTTGTATTCAGTTCATTTGGAGTAAAAGGATTGTTAAGTCCAATAATTGCAACTTGGCTACCTGTTTTAATTTCTATGGGTGGTGGAATTTATTTCTTAAGAAAGGCTAGTTTATAAATTTGATTGATTGACAGCTGGTTTAAAATAATAGTTATTTATCATCTAATATTTTATGACTATTGAAACAACTGTTTTCACCTTTCAAATTTCAAATACATTTGAAGAGTGGGCGAAAATTTTTGATAGTCCAGAGATAGATGAATTTCATAAAACTGTAGGATTATCACCTCTTTATAGAGGAAAAGGTTTAACGGATCCTAAAGAAGTTATTGTTATTCATCAAGCCGAAGAAGGAGTCGCTAAACATATATTTTCTGATCCCGAAACAATAAAGAATATTGAATCTGGGGGTCATATTTATAGCACTACAAAAAGCACAAGTTGGTTATCAGATTGAATGAATCACGAGATATATAAAAGATTACTTTCTCAGGGATGGAGGCAAACTAAACCAGTTTGGTCATAAAAATTATTCACATCAACTTTGCAAAAGATTTAAAGAAGCAATACATAAAAAAACTCGCACATTTGTAACTTAAATTTTAATATTAGTTAATAAGTTTTTTAAAAGTATGGGTGAAGCAAAAAGAAGGGAAGTATTAGGTATCCCTCCAAGAAAAAAAATAATGGATATAAAAAAATCAGATAGGTATATCTCTTGGCTTCCTATTACCAAAATAAGAATTAAAAAATATCCTTATATGGGAGTAGCAACAATGGCTTTAGGTACAATTATATTCTTAGTAAGTGGTGGATTTAACACTATTAGTTAATATTTTTAATTATGATTTTTTGAAAGCTTTTCTTCACATATTTAAATTTACTTTTTATCAATTCTCATATATCCATACCAATCTGGAATATTTTTTTCTTCTAAATGATTATCATTCGGTATTAATTCTATTTCCCAATTATTTATATTTTTTATAACCTCACATTCGTCTACATCAGTAAATCTTTTAACAGTATAAATATCATCTGTATGCTTTTTTTGGGAGTCAATTAGCCATTTTGATTTGGCTTTATTTTTGGCCTCTGAAGGACTTGAGGCTACAACGAAACCAAATTCATGTTTTTCTTGCATAGAGCTTGAATCATATCCTCCAATATTTACAAACCATAATTTTTTATTGGGGAATGTCTCTTTTTTAAAAATTTTATTTTTTGATTCATTATTCTCTTTATTTCTAAGATTTATTTTATAACCATCAATTGATTCAATTTTTTTATAACTATCAATATGCAACCCATTATAAGATCCAAACCAATCATTTCTTAATTGATCAAAAGTATCCTCAATTTTTGAACCTATAACCCACCTGACGTCATGCAGTTCAATATTTGCTTTAGGAGATCTACCTCCAACCACAACTAAAAAAAGAAATTTTTTATGAGATTCCATTTTTTTATCTTAAATAGAAAGCTAACTAAAATAAAGGGTTATCTGAAAGATATGATAAAAGGATTATTTACAATATATCAATACTAATACTTGTTATGGAACTAATTGGGAGATATAAAAATTCAGGATTTCAAGCAGTAGCTGATGGTGTGGTTTCTTTCTTTGATCGCCGCAAAGACTTACATACTAATGGAATTGCTTTTGGACAAAGCACCTCTTTGAATTCTGATCCATATAAAGTTTCCACTGATATTAGTCTTGTATCAATAGACAAATCAGATCCAGAAGCCTTTGCAATCTCTGAAGTCATAATTAGAGGAGTTAATGCAGGACTAAAAAAATATCTTGAGGATCACCCACTAATAAAAGAATGCTGCCCAGAACAAACTTTATTTGTTAACCCAATATTTAATTTACAACGTTATGCACCAGGAGAGGGATTTAAGAAATGGCATTGTGATTGGACTATTAGTAATGAAGCTACAGAGCCTGCAAATAGAGTCTTAGCTTGGATTCTTTATTGTAATGATATTAATTCTGGTGGAACTGAATTTCATTGGCAGAATCATCATGAAATAGCTGAGAAGGGGAAACTTATTATTTTCCCAGCAGGTATATCTCACATTCATCGTGGAAGAGTGCATAATGAAGATGTTAAAACTATTGCAACTGGTTGGATTAATGCTGGCAAACTTGAAGACTATATTTCACGATTAGCTAACTCCTAAAATATTAAATATATATTTATTAGACCAAAAAAATTATTTCTTATCTTTTAATGCTCGATAAGTTTCCCTAGCGTTAAATTAATATAAAATAAATTACTATAAAATAATTGTTTAGTTAAACCAACCTTTTTTCTTGGCTTTAACTTCAGGAACTGTTTTTTTAATTGATTTCTCATCTGTTCTACCTTTTATAATCATTAAAGGGACAATTCCCCACAACCCGAAAAACAATATCCAAAATAAGTAAACGTTCATAGTTAAAAACAAAATCTTATATATATTTTAAATATATTTTCTGTTTGTCTGTGGGTTATAGTTTGGGAAATAAATTAATATATTTATCTGGATTTTCTAAGTTTAATTTCTCTTCTTACTAGCAATCCCATTACAACTAACTACATATTCATTAAGAAAACATCTAAAGGCATAAATATTTAAATCTCTCTTTAATTCAAAGCAAAAAAATATAATTGTGTGAATCAAAAAAGATAATTAAATAGAAATCATATCGAGCATTAAAACAATTTGAGGTTTAATATTATCTTTCTTAATCTCATCTTCAATATTTTTATAAGAGTCAATATCAGTTTGAACCCTTCTCTTATATACTCCTTTGATGTAATCGATTTCACTACTCTATTTATTTAGATAAGAGAATGGTATATTTTAAAATTAAGCGTTAAATCCTTTTTAAGAATTTTATATGCTCTGATTTTTTCTAAAACTTACTAATCTTAATAGACCAAACAATGTGGGGTAGATAGATTCAATTCATATTTAGTTTTTTATATTTATTTAATACCCAAAATTTAATTTTATCCTCTTTATATTGATTAAGCTACTTAATAGATTTCAAAGATAAATAATGAATTTAGTTTAATTATTTTTAAAGATAAATTTTTAAATCCAAAATTTAACCATAATTTTTAAATAAATTTAGAAACAAAAAAGGGGCTTTATCAGCCCCCATTATTTTTTCTAAAAGTAATTTTTTATTAGAAAATACCTGGAACGATTTGACCAGTAAAGTAGTAAGCTCCAACAAGAGCAAACATACCGAGCATTGCAGCTTTACCGTTAAACTTTTCAGCTTTTTCGGTCATAAATTTTTTAACAAATTCCATAATAAAGTAAAAAGAATATAAATATAGATTAATTAATATAAACTTGTCCTTGATGTAGTATTTCCTACCAAAATTAATCTTTTTAAAAGAACTTAATTATTATTTAATTTAATGAATAATTTTCTACCAGAACTTATCATCTCTTTTTAATAGATAATAAAATAATCCTGGAAAGCCTATTAAGATAGATAACTACCAAATCATTTATAAAAATTTAACAATCTTCTTATTGTCTTAACGAAGAACGAATGAATAGAATAAAATTAAGTATAAATAACTAAATGCCAGAAAGGACTCAATTAAATATAAATATCAATCCAGACTTATTAAAAAACCTCAAAAAAATAGCATTAGAAAATAATAGAAAACTAGTTGAATTGATTAATGAAGTTCTAACGAATTATATTCATGACACAAAAATTGATCAAACAAAAAATAGGCGTATTTTAGATGAATTAGATGAAGTCAAAAATAGAATATCAGTTTTAGAAAATTTAAAAAAATAAATTAGATTTTTATTTGTTTAGCCAATATAATATTTAAATAAAAATTTTATAATTAAAACAATAAAATATCACTTAGAATAAATTCCTACATATGAAATTCATACTTCTTACTTCGATATTTTTAATTTCAATCCCAGCCTTTGCAGATAAAATACAAAGAGAAATAGAGTACGAGGCTATTAATCTTGTTATTAAAAAATATGGAATGGGTTTATCAAATAGACTAAAGGGAACTGGTTTAAACCCAAGCTATCGAAGTTGGTATGAAAATGAATGTTTTGTGAGTGTTGCTGCTGGTACTTACCAAGAATACAATTGGTCAGCCATGAAATGGTTTAGCGTTAATACCTGTTCTGATTCTGCTGAAATATTAGAGGCTGATTAAAAACTAATTCTTTTACTAATTACAATTCTGATTCTACTAAAAAGCAAATCAGCCACTTATAAATATTAAAAAAGACTCTTAAATTCTTTTTTTATGAATTTATATTCTGAATTAATATCTTTTAATACTCCATCTACTTCATCTTTAAAATCTTTAAATTCATTAATTGCTTTTTTACTTTTCGAATAAAAGATTGATTCAAAAGTTCCAGGAGTTACCTTTTCAATCCAATATCCCGAAAAACAATAAAGCTTATTAGGAATAAGTTTTATCAAGTGAGTATCCTTAGTAATTTTATATTGATCAATCATCTTATTTATTAAAACCCCTCTAGTTTTACTAACCCCAAATTTTGCAATATCTTTTGATATTGAATTAACTTTCAGGGATCCATTTTTCCTTTTTTGTATTGAATTCCTTGTAAGAATTTGTTCAAGAGAATAACAATAATCAAATAGCTTTGTATTTTCTTTTTTCGTAGGATAGATAATGGCAATTAAAGTAAATAGTAAAAAAGAAGATAAAATTAGGTTTTTAAACATTTTTAATTCAAGCTTTTTTAAAGTTTATATTAGAAATGTAATGAAGAAATAGCATCCTTAATTAATTGCCTTTTCTGTTTTTTTCAAACATATGTAAATAATACTGAGGATAAGTATCTGTCAAACTCTTAAGTCTTTCTTCCGTCATTTCCATTCCTTCAGGCAACTTAACCAAATTAGGAATTACTTCTTTAATAGCTTGTCTACAAAAATTTATTCTACTAATTGTATCTATTCTAATTTCACTTTTTATTGATCCATCTTTTGCGAAAATATTATTTATTTCCAAATTATTTCCATCTAAAAGTGCAATTAAAACCTCATCTGATTTTCTTAAGGCAGCTTCATTATCTTTGCCTTTATTAATTTCGAAAATATAAATAAAACCTCCCATGGAAAGAACTCTAGCTAGACATTTATCCTTTCCTAACTCACTATATGGAAGTTTAAATGACTGTTCTATTTTTTTTAACTCATAGCCAGTCTCTCATTCAGGGATGCCAACGTAAGCATGAATAGGAAATATTAAAACAAAAATAAGGACAAGAATCTTATTCAAAATAGAGCTCCTCAAGAATTCATATTTTATAGACAACTATTACCTCTATCATCCCCTTTAATTAGTTTCTTGCATTTCAGCATTATCTAGTTTTTAACTGAAATTAGATATTTATCCTGAAACTCTTTAATTGAGTATCCCATTGATATTGCACAATCGGATGAAGAAAACTTAGATTTAATTGCTCTCTTAGCCCAACTATGCCTAATCATATTCAATGTAAATTGTGGGAAATTCTCTTTTTTTATAATTCTCTTTAATCTCTTAGCCATTTGATCTGTTTTAATTTTTGAATAAATTGCGTCATATTTTTTATCGCTCATATTGTATTCCCAAGGTCTATCTATATTAGTTAAATCAAAAGTATCCACTAAAGATTTATCAAGAGTAAAAGCTATCCTTTCCTCAAGTACATCCACCTCTTCCTTAAGTCCAAATACAATACAAGTTTTATCTTCTTGATTTACATTTGCACCAAAAACTTCTGCAGGTCTTAAACCATAGCAATAGATCATGCCAAGACTCCACTTCCATTCTGGCATTAAATATCTTAATTTAATTACTAATTCTAATAACTGATCATTTTCAAGGTTTAGTTTAGTTTTTCCACTGATTTTTTTAGCACTAATATTTTTCAAATCTTCTTTATATTCTCCAACTTCATATTACTATTCTAATTCTATAATCTTCTTAAACATAAAAACAACATCCAAATTATTTTTTTCTTCATAGGATGATTTGAGATTTCAAGACAAACTTTACCTAAACTTTTTATTAATTGATATTCTATCTAAACTTGAAGATATAAAATCCTTATTTTCATATAGGACTAATTTATTTATTATTGCAAAATTGGCAAAAGAAAAATGAAACATGAAATTAATTTTAGAATTTTAGAAACTTTAGAGGCGTGTAAGAGTATCCATTCCTTGAAGCAAGAGAAAGACAATCATATATCAATAAAAGAACTAATAATCCTAGAGGAAATTTATGGATAAAGATACTAGAAAGGTAACAGAGGAAGCATGGTTAATATGCCCTAACTCGACAGAAGTAAGACGTTTTACAAAGAATAAAAATAACAAAGATAAGTTTTTCGAATATATGTTTGTTGATAGTGGGATTGTTGTTGGCCTATTAGGTGCTAAACCTCCACTTATGAAAACAAGAAAAGAAATTAAAATAGAAGCTGCTCGCAAAGAGTACCAACAATTAATCACTTCGGGTTGGCAAGTAACTGTTCCAAAATGGTAGGGATAATCAACTAATTAGTAGGATCCTGATTAAGTTATTCAATTTTCGAAAACTTTTTAACAGTTTTTTCCATAGAGTTTTGAATTAATGTTAATAACCTATGGGTTATAAAAATTAACTTATTTTTTGTAAAAATTCATACTTTAAAATGCTTTTGAATAATGTATTATCAAATTTCTATTAAGGGAATTAATGAAATCAAAGCCTCGTAAAAAGTTGCCTAATAAAAAGATAATTAAAACACCAAAATTCGAGGCAAAAGAACAATTTACTAATTCAGCACTAGAAAATCTTAAATCAGAAAAAGAGCGATTAATAAAT
>QCUA01000042.1 GCA_003210915.1 Prochlorococcus sp. AG-676-L21
TTGAATATTTATACCCAATTATCGAATCTTACCCTCCCTCTAGCAAAGAAGGAGTTAATTTACGAACCCTAATAATTACAGCCCTATCGGGTATTAATAAAAAGGAAGAGGCAAAAATATTTTGCAAAGAACTTTTAAAATCGCGTGATTATAAAGTGAGAGAAAATGCAAAGTATTTAATGGAAATCCTCGATTCTCCTGAAATTAAAAAACCTGAGAATTGGAATATTACTATTGAAAGTAATCCCGCCTTAAACAAAATATCTCTTTCCTCTTTAAAAACTAAGAAGAAGAAGGGGGAAAAGTTTATAGATACATCAAATATTCCAACTGGTCAAACAAAGCCATTTCAGAAAGGATTTATATTTATTATTTCTCTATTATTATTATTACTAATTCCACTATTAAGTGGGTGCGTTAAAGTTGAAGACACTCTCGATATTAGTGAGATTGACTCAATTAGTAATAATTTCGAAATTAAAAGCAAATATATCAAAAAATTCCCTTGGCAAATAAATTTCGAACAAAAAATCAAAGAAATTTTTCCTGATGGAGAAATATCAAAAGGAGAATTGGATTTTTCCTTTAAAAATAAAAATCTAAGTATGGAAACTGCTCAAGAAACTCTTTATAAAATACAAAAAATAGCTGGTGAAATGTTAGGAGAGTCAACTGATCTAAAAATTGACAGTATTGAAAATAATTTTTTCTTTTTAAAAAGATTTAACTTCAGGATAGATTTTGATCTTCAAAATCTTTTATATGTAGAAGATTTAGAACTAACTCTCAATATTATTAACCCAAATAAAGTTAGAGTGAGAGACCTAGAAAATTCTAATGTAGAAGTATCTAAGAATTTTATAAAGTGGCAATTAATCCCTGGAGAATTAAATAGCCTGGAGTTCTCATTTTGGAATTGGAACAAATTATTATTAGGATTTTTACTTATTTTATTGTTTATATCTATTGCTTATTTTTTAAGGTTTTATATATACAAAATAGGATCTAACTTTCCAGAACTTCCATCTAATTAGCTATAACTCTACTGGATTTAGATCAATTGATAAATACACATTTTTAGGAATTTTTTGCCAAAGATTAGACCTATCAGGCAAAGGGAATTTCGAATTTTCTGGGCCATGTATTAATATTTGCCACCTAAATTTATTACCAACCTTTGCAATTAAACTTGGAGCAGGACCAATTACCGTCCACTTATTATCTTTACAAAAACCTATCAAATATTTCGCTAGCTTAGCCGCAGTTATTTCAGTAAGTTCGAAATTTTTCCCAGAAACTTTTAGAAGGCATACCTTACAAAAAGGAAATAGTTTTGCATCTTTTCTTAAGATAGAGCTTTCAGATAAAAATCCTTCATAATTTCTATTTTTGAGATATGAAAGCACAGGATGACTTGGTTTATAAGTTTGAAAGATAACCTTTCCTGATTTTTTTGCTCTTCCTGCTCTGCCGGCTAATTGTAGAAATAATTGTAATGATTTTTCTTCTGCTGAAATATCTGGGCGGTGAAGTAGTCCATCTGCGGCAATAACCACTGAAAGAGTAACATTGGGAATATCAATACCTTTTGCTAACATTTGAGTCCCTACAAGAATATCTGCATTTCCATCAGAAAACTTTGAAAGAATATTTCTATGACCATCTTTACCTGAGGTGGTGTCTCTATCAAAGCGTAGTACCCTCAGTTCAGGAAATTCATTATTAAAGAACTCAATAACCCTTTGAGTCCCAATACCAAAAGGCTTAAAGGCATTTGATCCACAATCTGGGCAAGTTTTTATAAGTTTTGCTTTATGATCACACCAGTGACAGCTAAGCCACTTTGTACCTTTTGAGCCTACATGAACAGATAAAGGTACATCACAATTAGGGCAATTTATTATAAATCCACAATTTCTACAACTTAGAAAACCGTTATAACCTCTTCTAGGAATCAAAACTATTGCTTGTTCCTGATTCTCTTTAAGCTGGGAAATTAATTCTAATAATTCGCCACAAAAGATTTTTGTATTTCCCTTTTTAAATTCACAACGCATATCAACAACTTTAATTTCGGGAATTTCAGTACGAGATATTCTTTCTTTCATTCTCAGCATCTTTAACTTTTTTTCAAAAACAACTCTTTTCCAAGTCCTCATTGAAGGAGTTGCACTTCCAAAAATTAGCTTTGCTGGATTTCTTTTTACTCTTTCAAGAGCGACATCTCTCGCATCGTAACAAGGCATTGGGCTATCTTGCTTATATGAAACGTCATGTTCTTCATCCAAAATTATTAAGCCTAAATTCTTAATAGGAAGGAATACGGCGGACCTTGTCCCGATAACTATAAGGGGTTCATCTTCATCTATTATCTTTTTCCAAACTAAAGTTCTATGCCTCGAAGAACAATTACTGTGATATTCAAAAACCTCACTTTGAAATCTTTTACTGAATCTATCAATAAGTTGAGGAATCAAGCCAATTTCTGGAGCCAGTATTAAACTGCTCTTTTTAATAAGTAGTTGATCTTCAGCCATTCTCATATAAACTTCTGTTTTTCCTGAACCTGTTTCTCCCCATAGCAAACAGACATCTCCAGGTTGCATCTCTTGCATTTCCCTATATATTTTTTTTTGTTCCTGAGTAAGATTTGGTCTTTTTAATTTAATATAATCATTTTTAAAAGAACTTAATTTGCTATTAACTATTTTTTTTCTTTTAGTCTTTATTAGTAGTTTTTTATTAACCATTGAATTTATAAGTGTGTAATTAAAACCAAACCTTAATAATTCGCTTTGCCATTCCCCTTTAAGACGCAAGATATTTATTAATGAAAGTTCTCTCTTCGTTAATTCATCATTATTGAATTCCAAATCTATTTGAGATTCAATCCATATTTGATATTTAAAGTTTTGAGATAATTTTTTATGTTTACCAATCCATCCAGGGGGGAAAGCTGTTTTAAACATTTTTAAACTACTTACCCGATAGAATAAAGCTAGAGACTCCAACCATTCTCTCCACCAATCTTGAATCACTTTTTTTTGAACAATACTTTGTATAGATAAATATTCAAAATTAGATTCTTCATCAAAATCTTTTTTATTTTTAACTGTCTTTAAAAAAGGACTTTTAGAAATCGTTAGTCCATTCAAGAGTCTTCCCTTAAGTCTTACTGAAACAATATCTCCAATTTCTACCCCTAGATTATTACCATCTAAATAAGAAAAAGCATTAGTATGACTACCTATATCAAGCAAGACGTCAAACTTAAAGAAGGTATTTGATAAATTATTACTTGCCGGCATCAAAACTTTTTCTTAGTATTGGATTGTTGAACATTACACAAAGTGCTTTTGCACATTGTAAGTATCCTGTTTTTAAGGGAGACATGAAGCTTTGATCATTGAATGAAAATTCAGAAATTGATCTGCCAGTCTGAGAAATCCTAAGACTTTTTACTTTAGGTAATCTATAACATTATTTAAATTTTTCAACAATTAAAAAAAACTTTATCTAATCACAATTTTTGTGAGTTAGTTCTTCTAATCTTTAAGGCAAACTTTTACTACTAAATGTATAAAATCGTCTTAATTAAAATCTTACCTAGTTAAATTCACCGTAGAAAGGAGTCCACTATGTGTCCAATTGTAACAGAATCAAAAAATTCTAATCCTAGTTCCAAGAAAAAAATTAATAAAAAAAATGATTCAAACTCTAAAAACAGTCGAGAAGAAGAAAGTATAAAAAATCAAGATTCTATTCAAAACTCGCAACAAAAGCCTTTTAATGATAAAGGAAGTATTGAAAATAATGATGAATTTAATGGCTCTGATGATGAAGCTAAAGCTATTGGGAACGTAAAGCTTGGACCAAAAGGAATATATACAGAAGATTCTATAAGAGTTTATCTTCAGGAAATTGGAAGAATTAGATTATTAAGACCTGATGAAGAAATTGAACTTGCTAGAAAAATAGCTGATCTACTCCAACTTGAAGAGTTAGCTACACAATACGAGTCTGAGAAGGGAAATTTCCCTTCAGTTAGAGAATGGGCTGAATTAACAGATATGCCTCTTTCTAAATTCAGAAGAAGACTTCTCTTAGGGAGAAGAGCTAAAGAGAAGATGGTTCAGTCTAATTTAAGATTAGTTGTCTCTATTGCTAAGAAATATATGAATAGAGGGCTATCTTTTCAAGATTTAATACAAGAAGGAAGCTTAGGTTTAATAAGGGCTGCAGAAAAATTTGACCATGAAAAAGGTTATAAATTTTCTACTTACGCCACTTGGTGGATTCGTCAAGCGATAACACGGGCGATAGCAGATCAAAGTAGAACCATCAGATTGCCTGTTCACTTATATGAAACAATTTCTAGAATAAAAAAAACAACCAAAGTTCTTAGTCAAGAATTCGGAAGAAAGCCTAGCGAAGAAGAAATAGCTGAAAGTATGGAAATGACAATTGAAAAATTAAGATTTATAGCTAAAAGTGCTCAACTTCCAATTTCGCTAGAAACGCCAATAGGGAAAGAAGAGGATTCAAGGCTTGGAGACTTTATAGAGGCTGATATTGAGAATCCAGAACAAGATGTATCTAAAACTTTATTGAGAGAAGATTTAGAAGGGGTTTTGGCGACTCTAAGTCCAAGAGAAAGGGATGTTCTCAGGCTGCGATATGGAATAGATGATGGAAGGATGAAAACTCTTGAAGAGATAGGGCAAATTTTTGATGTTACAAGAGAAAGAATTAGACAAATTGAAGCAAAAGCTCTGAGAAAGCTAAGACATCCGAACAGAAATGGTGTTTTAAAGGAATATATTAAATAAAAAAGTTAAATATAATTTTTCGGCTTTCAAAAGTTAGCAACTATTAGTTTAAAATAAATGCGACTTTATCTTAAACTAATCAAACCAATATTTAATGACTAAATTTAAATTAAAGATAGCTAGTAGAAGAAGTAAATTAGCTATGGTTCAAACATTATGGGTTAAAGAGCAATTAGAAAAAAATATTCCTGACTTGGAAGTATCGATAGAGGCCATGGCAACTCAAGGTGACAAAATTCTTGATGTCGCCCTAGCCAAAATAGGAGATAAAGGACTTTTCACGAAAGAACTAGAAGCTCAAATGCTTGTGGGACATGCAGATATTGCAGTGCATTCCTTGAAAGATTTGCCTACTAATTTACCTGATGGACTTACATTAGGTTGTATTACAAAAAGAGAAGACCCTTCAGATGCTTTAGTAGTTAACAAAAAAAATAAAATTTATCAATTAGAAAGTTTACCTCCAGGTTCAATAGTTGGAACAAGTTCCTTAAGGAGACTCGCTCAATTAAGATATAAATTTCCGCATCTTGATTTCAAAGATATTAGGGGGAACGTCATTACAAGAATAGAAAAACTAGATTCAGGAGAATTTGACTGTATTATTCTGGCTGCAGCGGGTTTAAAAAGATTAGGATTTAAATCAAGAATTCACCAAATTATTCCTAATGAGATTTCCCTCCATGCCGTTGGCCAAGGTGCTTTAGGAATTGAATGTAAATCTGATAATAAAGAAGTTCTCAAAATTATAAGTGTCCTAGAAGATAAGGTCTCGAGCCAAAGATGTTTAGCCGAAAGATCTTTTTTAAGAGAACTTGAAGGGGGATGTCAAGTTCCTATAGGAGTTAACAGTAGTATTCAAAAAGATGAAATAGCCCTAATAGGAATGGTCGCATCTATCGATGGGAAAAGACTTATTAAAGATGAATCGATAGGAAATATTAAATATCCAGAGGAAGTTGGTAAGAAATTAGCTGAAAAGCTAAAATTACAGGGGGCTGATAAAATTCTTTCGGAAATATTTGAACAATTTAGAGAGAAATAATATTTTGTTAATCAACTAATTTAGGTTCAATTTCTTTTTGGTATCTAGATTCACAATCTTGAATTACTTTTACAGCTTCTTCAATTCCATAAAAGCCATTAACAGTACATGTCCCTGGTTTTTTTAGATCTTTGTAATGTTCCCAATAATACTTGGTCTCATTAAGCCAATGTTCCCCAAGATCCTCAAAAGTATGAATATGATCCATCCTCTTATCATCTGATAGGACAGCAATTACTTTGTCATCAACTTCTCCTCCATCATCAAATTTCATCACTCCAATTATCCTTGACTCTACGATTGAACCTGGCACTAGTGGTTCTGTAACACCAACTATTTCAATATCAAGAGGATCACCATCCTCATCCCAAGTTCTTGGAATACATCCATAAGCAAAAGGGTATGCAAGTGATGAATAACCAACTCTATCAAGTTTCAAATGTCCAGTTTCAGTAATTAACTCATACTTATTTATAGTATTAGAATTTAACTCGACGATTGTATTAACGGTTGATTTTGTATTGTCTGTAAAAGCATCTAAAATATGCAATAAATTTGGAGAAACTCTACTTGGAGGTTGATTAAGGTTTGCCATCAAAAAATTATTTTTATTTATCCTACATCCTTACACTCAATCAAATTCTAAATCTTAAATTTTTAGCAGAAATCTTTTATTTTCGATCTCAAATGATTAACAAAGTACTTTGATGTTAGTTCTTCTCCTGTGACATTTCTCACTAGTTTCATAGAGTTAACAGATCTTCCATAGCTGTGAATATTATTTTTTAACCATAAAATTATTTTTTCATATTCTCCATTTTCAACTAAATTATCAATTAATCCTATTTCCTTTTCCATTTGTGAAGAGATTTGTGCACTTATAAGATGACCTAACAAGTATGAAGGGAAATATCCAAAGGCTCCTTCACTCCAATGAACATCTTGCAAACAACCTTCTGCATCATTCGATGGTCTGATTCCTAACAGTTCCTCATATCTTTTATTCCATTCTGATGGAACATCTTTCGCTTCTAGATCGCCTTCAATTAAATCTATTTCAAGTTCAGTTCTAATTAAAATATGCAACCCGTAGCTTAATTCATCTGCCTCAACTCTATTTAAGCCAGCTTTCAAATGGTTAATAGATTTCCAAAGTTCTAAATGGTTATTTAAAGAACAACCCTCAGAAACAAAATGTTTGAAAAACCTTTTAGAAAAAGATTTTGATTTAACTATCCTATTTTCCCAAAATAAAGATTGGCTTTCATGAACACCCATTGAGGTTGCTTGACCCAAAGGCCAAGCAAACCATTGATGACTCTGAGATGGCAAACCCTGCTCATAAATCGAATGTCCCCACTCATGCGCAGTAGCCAGAAAACTAGATAAGGGTTCCCCTTCTACAACTCTAGTAGTAATCCTATAATCTTCTGGGCCTAAAGTAATAGAAAAAGGATGGGGAGATTTAGCAACAACAACTAAATCTTCATCTCTCCCAAACTCATCAAGTAATTTAGAACATAAATATTGCTGAGATTTAGGACTTAAATCCCAGTGATATTTTTCTGATCTATTAAGATCACTTATTAGAGAAGGGATAGTTTCTTTAAGCGGCTGGAAAATTTTATTTAACCACTCCAGAGTTAAATCAGGCTCAAAAGGCTGAGCTAAAGTTTCCCAAGGTGTATATTTATCTGATATTTGTTTTGTCTCTTCAATACGTAATTTGATCAACTTTTTAAAAATTGGTAAGAAAATCTCAAAATCTGATTTTCTTTTGGCTTCTTGCCAACGTTCATAACCTTTTGATTTAGCTTTAGCAAGTGCTTCAACTAATTTAGGATCTAAGTTTTTTTGCCTATTAAATTCCTTAATTAATAATTCAATGTTTCTTTTTTTACTTTGAATAATTTCTTGACCTAATGATTTCTCTAAGCCACCTCGAAACTCATCCTGAGCAGCTTTAATTAAATCTAAAAACTCTTCAGAGGAATTTCTTTTATGCAGTATTTTTGCGATATACGTAAGTTGTTCAGACCTCCAAGATGCTCCTTTCTTGGGCATACCAGTATTTTGATCCCAATAAAGAGTACTCTGTATTGAGCCTAATATTTGAGTTTCTTTTAAATAAGCTCCAAGCTTATTCCATTCTTTTTCAGCCAAAAATATTCAACTTAATTATTTATTATTTTAAGACAAAAATATTGTCCTAAGTATAAAATTTTCAAACTATATTCATAATAGGATATTGATTATTAAGACTTTAAATATTTATGGAACAAATTTTCTCAAAATTAAACTTTATAACCAACGGAGAGGGTTTCACTGATATTACTGATGATTTAAATTTATTCATACAAAAAAATGATTTTGATTCAGGAATTTTTTGCTTAACCTCACTACACACAAGTTGTAGTTTGACTATTAATGAAAATGCAGATCCAAATGTTCTTAAGGACCTAGAAAAGTTCATTAAATCTATAGTTCCGTCCAACTGTTATACCTCTTTATCAAAAGGGAGAGAGGAGATATATTATGAACATTTTCAAGAAGGAGAGGACGATATGCCAGCTCATATTAAAACTGCCTTAACAAATACTAATTTGTCTTTAAGCTTTCAAAAAGGAAAACTCATACTTGGGACTTGGCAAGCAATTTATTTGTGGGAACATCGATTTAGTACAAAAAAAAGAAGCATAAGTGTACATATTATTGGGAAAAAAAGTTCAAGTATCTATAATACTAATAAGTGACAATAAGTATTTATGAAACCATACCTTTTACAAAATGAGGAATTAAAAGAACTATCTGCAAAAATTCAAGGATGGGGAATTATGGCAAATCATATTGAAAGAGAATTTAATTTTAGTAATTTTATAGAAGCCTTTTCCTTTATGACAAAGATTGCATTAATTTGCGAAAAACATGACCATCATCCCAATTGGGAAAATGTCTATTCAAAAGTAATCATTAAACTAAGTACCCATGATCTTGGAGGTATTACTAATTTAGATCAAAAAATCGCCTCAGAAATTAATCATATTTTCGAAAAATAATTTACAATTTACTAAAATAAACTTTTAAAAAATAACCCTCAAAATGGCAGATAACTTACTCCCTATTACTATAATTAGTGGGTTCTTGGGTTCAGGTAAAACTACACTTTTAAATCACATTTTAAAAAATCAAGTTGGTATTAAAACTGCTGTCTTAGTTAATGAATTTGGAGAGATAGGAATTGATAATGAATTAATTATAAAAACTGCTGAAGATATGATCGAATTAAATAACGGATGCATTTGTTGCACAATAAACGGAGAATTATTAAACACTGTTTCTAAGATATTAGATAGATCTGAAAAAATAGATTATTTAATTGTTGAGACTACTGGACTCGCAGATCCACTCCCTGTAGCAATGACCTTTGCAGGTGGTGATCTTAGAGAAAAAGTAAGATTAGATTCTATTATTACTCTTATTGATGCAGAGAACTTTGATTTTGATTTAAAAAACTCTAGTGTTGCCTACTCACAAATTTTATATGGTGATATTTTACTACTCAATAAATGTGATTTAGTTACTGAAACACATTTAAAAAAAATAGAAAACCATATTAATAATATAAAAAAAGAACCAAGAATTTTGAGATCGATTAATAGTGAAGTTGGTTTGCAAACAATAATGAGTGTGGGACTTTTCGAAACAGATACTTTTCAATTTAAAGACAAGATGCATAAGAATCAAGATTCACATGATCACTCTTCCCATTCACATGATCATTCTTCCCATTCACATGATCATTCTTCCCATTCACATGATCACTCTTCCCATTCACATGATTTAATCAATAATATTGAAGGATTTACATCTATTTCTTTTGAGACGAATGAACCATTTTCTCTAAGGAAGTTTCAAAATTTTTTAGATAATCAAATCTCACAAAATGTATTTAGAGCCAAAGGAATTTTATGGTTTATGGAAAGCGAAAGAAAACATGTTTTTCATTTGTCTGGTAAACGTTTTTCTCTTGATGATTATGAATGGGAAAATGATAAATCAAACAAAATTGTTTTAATAGGAAAAGACTTAGATCATCAAACCATTAAGAATCAACTTGATTGTTGTAGATTTAATTCTAAAGACGAAGCATAATAAAGTTTTATATAATATTTGAAAATTTTTAATAAACAAACAAAGATATTTTTATCAGATTTAGAGCCTTTAAATATTGCTTCTTTTATAGTTGCATTTATAGTAATTATTCCAATTTTTAATTTCTTAATTGAAGGAAT
>QCUA01000043.1 GCA_003210915.1 Prochlorococcus sp. AG-676-L21
ATAAGTAAAAATACTAGATCAATTGATATGACTTGGTTCTATTAATAAATCTATACAATTAAATTAATACCATATAAGTATAAATAGACCAATTTTGGGATATTTATCTTCTTGAATTAGATAAAGAATGAGTTCTAATTTTTAAAGAGTAGATATTTGATTACTTTGTATAAAGTCAAATTAGCCAAAATTAACATTTTGCTGAAATATCCCAAATAAATTATTACCAACTATGGCAGCGATAATTAAAACAAAGGCTACTATCGCAAAAAGAGCACTTACATCTTTAATATCATAAGGGGCCTTAAATAAAGGTTTTTCCTCTGTCATAATTTCCTTCTTAATATTCAATATTTGATTATTTTATATCATTGCCTTAAAGTTCAATTAAGTATTTCTTCGCTTGACTTCATATGCGTACTCGTTTTATAGAATATCTAGTTATAAAGAAAGGTTATGAAACTTACAACCCCTTTTACCATCCTCAATAATTCACTTAGTGATGTATGGAGGATGCATGATTTTAATTATCAATTACCAAAAGATACTTTTAATGAATACTGGGATGAGGAATGTATTTTGCACCCTACAAATTCTCATTGTAAAATTTATGATGATTAGTTACAAATTTATCATCAAATATTTTGATCAATAAAAAAAAGGGCACATTACGTGCCCTTTTTTTATTTTTGTATGAAAATTAACTTGTGTAAGCTTTTCCTCTATAAGTTAATTCAGTATGCTGTTTCTTTGCAGCTACTTTGTTTTGGACGTATTTTTGTCCTCTGTAGATAAGAGTCATCTATTTTCTCCGGTTTCGCCTAAGTCCCCGTTCCATGGCTAAGGTCGATTTGCGGCTTGCATCATACAAGTTGAACGTTTTGGTAGTCATTGCTACATATTGATACTAACACATAGGTAATATTTTGTGAAGGCTTTAAACAATGGCATTTATACTGCTTAATCGAAAATATTATCTTTATTAGGGGGATGAAAACTTTTTTTAGAATAATTTAAGGATTTAGGCAGGTTACATTTTGTTCAATTAATCGTTTTATTTATAATAAATTTCCTTTTTAAATGTAAAATTCAAAATACTATAACGTTGTTTTATGTTCTCAAAAAACAAAAAATCTCCTAGTAAAAAAAGAGCTACCGTTGTTGAAGAAAAACCTTTATATGCGCAGTTACTTCCATTTGCTAATGTTATGACCGAGAAGGTTCAGGTTGTAAATGCTTTAGCTTTTACTTTAATAATGGGTGTTTCAATTTTTGGGATAGCTCTGTGGAGACTTTCTGCTCTAACTTAATTATCTAATTTTTTAGGGAATTAATTTTTGACTCTTTGTCATTAATCATTGTAATTAGCCACTTAGAAGCCAAAGCTCGTGATATGGATCTGTTTTTTAGAAATCTACATATGTAAATATGTAGATTTTTTTCATTTTTAGAATTAAATTTCCTTTCAAATTCTAATATTGATTCTTCTGTGTTTCTTTTCCTGAGCTCATCAACTAAAGCATGATTAGATGAATCATTAAAAAAGTTACCAATATTTAAGCTTAATGTCATACTAAATTTATATATCTACTTAAGAAGTAGCTATAAATTAAATTTTTAAAAACATTAATTTCTTATATTTACAAATAATTTAATATTTAATTTTCTGGTTTAGTTAGCGGAAGCAGACATTTATCTGAATCACAACCAGCTGGTCCTGCTTCAGACAACTCTCCAACATCATATTTATTAAGTGCATCAAAGAAATCGTTATTTACTTTCCTTTCAGTTACTTTTTTCTGTAAAGATAAATATGCCTCTTTACTTATAGGTTCAAAAGGTAATCTTGGGAATGTTGCATTTGCACTGAATCTAGCTAAAAGTGCGGCTGATATATATCCTTCATTATTTTCTATTGAGCTATGTATAGCTTTTGCTAAATCTTCAATTTCACTTTCTCTGAATTCAACAGTTGCAGAAGTATTATGCTCTGTGTAAAACTTCTGAACTTGCATGTAAAAATCGAATTGTGCAAGGGCAGAGAAATTATTTATATCTATTTGATCTGCTCCTTCTATATTTGCCCAACTTACCTCTGTTGGGATTTCAACTAACCATTCAGTACATCTTGGGTCAAATGGATTATCAAGTAAGCAGCCTTTCTCGTCTTTGTCAGATTGAGATGGAACAACAGAGTAACCATAATCCATGCAAGCTAATGCAATAGGATCATTCTTTCTGAAAGTTATTCTTCTTAAAAACCTTTGTGCTTTAGGTGGATGCCATCCAGGAGCTGCTCCTGTTAAAAGACTTTTGGTTCCAGCAGGTTGAACTGTAGTACATCTATTGGGTCTTCTTAGATTATGTTTGTCGCAGTATTCCCAAACCGTTTCTTTTACAGTTTTTCTCCATGAGTCTAAGAATTTAGCTTCTTGTTTTTTAAAATCCCTACCTTCTTCGTTATCAGGTCTTCCCGCTTCCCACCATTTTAACCAAGGAGTTCCAAATGCATGTACACAGAAATCAAATAATCCTGTAAAACTAACTCCCACAATAGGATCGTACTCCCTGCTTTTTCTATATCTCTCAACTTCAAATTCATGATTTAGTAAGCATGCCACTGAAAGAGCTGCAGCTTTAAAGGCTTTTTTTTGTTCTTCAATATTTTCAGGGTCAATCTGATTTAGGTGAACTTCTGCCAAATTACAATGAAAATCATTGCCTAATATTTCTCCGCAAGGATTAAGTCCATATCTACTCATTCTATGATCTAGTTCTTCTTCAGAAAAAGGTCCGTAATTAAGATTAATCCAATTTCTAGCTTCTTCTTTACCTTGTTCTGAATATATTTCTATGAATTCATTTTTGAGATCTTCTTCGTTCAAAATATCAGCATTTGATCTTGCTATTGCTTCTGGCGCAAATTGAATTGCTCCTTCCCCTGAATGGAATTGCTTGGTTACAGCATCCAGAATTGTTTGGTAAGAGGGCTTTGTATGATAAACCCTTGTATGATTTGCCATTCTTAGAGCGTCCTTTTCGGGATCGATTCTCCAATTACCGTCTTCGTCTTGACTCCATAGATTCTCTTTGGCTGATGCTGCTTCTTTGTCATCAGATGCAAACTGCCTCATACCAGCGCTTCTTCTTATATTACCTGCAACTATTGTTACAGCTGCTTCGTCAATAAGTAGGCAACACTCAACTGTATTTAGCTTTCTACCAATCGCTTTTCCTAATAGAGAAGCAACTCGAGAGTATAGATCCTTTAATTTAATAGGATTCGCCATGCCTCCAAAACCTTTCAATGATTCTCCTGCTGGCCTAATATCTTCTAAGTTAATATGAACATTAACTTTTTTCTCAAGACTTTCATTGCTTGATGCTTCAAGAAGATATTTATAACTATCTACCCAGCCTCTTCTGCTGTCCCCAACTTTTATAAAAATATCGTTGCCTTTAATTTCTAAAGAAGATTTTTCCTGCCTTTGATCTTTAGGAGTTATTCCTACTTCGCTTACTGATTTAATAGTTATTTTATTTTTTACTGTTGGAAGCTTATTTATAAAATGGGGCTCTATTATTGCTCCTGTGCCGCAACCCATCATTGCTAAATCCATCATTAAGGCAAAAGCTTCCCAATCAATTAAATTTGTCGAAGTACAATTATATGCTCCTGAAAAATTCTGGTTTTTATTAATCCATGGAGTCCCTCCGATCCATAACCATCTTCCAGATGGTTGAGCCTTTTGGTTGCTCTGCATTTCTCTCATTAACATCAATTCTTGATCAGAGAGTTTTCCTAATTCTTTTAATCCAGATAAATTTCTTTCTCCAACTTCACTCCAATTCTCTCTTTTCCCGGAAACTGTCTTTCTGCTATATGACCTAAAGAAGACAGGATAAGCAGCAGGAGCTGTTTTTGGGAAGTCATCTTTCCTAAGATTATTAGAAGTGCTCTCGGAGGAAGCTTTATTTGGTGCAATTGTCACGATAAAAAAAGTATGTAAATTTACCCGTAAAGGAAGAATAACTCTACCTGTGGCGTCTGCAACTATTCTTACCACTATTTAACGGTTTGTGTAAAAATGTGTTTATTATGAAATCTTTGTTCACGGAAGTTTATGGAAAGAACTGTTGAACCCGAATTAATGGAAAGAGAAGACCAGGTTGATTCTTATGCTAAAGCTGACTTTTCAGAGGGAGAGAATAATCTTATTAGTCAAATAAATCATTACTTGATTAAAAATAATATTCATTTGAGTGAAAAAGAATTGATTGTTGATTTAGGATGCGGACCTGGCAATATTTCTGAAAAGTTATCAACTAAATGGCCTAATTCCAATGTTATTGGTATTGATGGCTCCAAAGAGATGATTCGAATAGCTGAGTTAAATAAGAAGAATTCCTTAAATCGGTGTCGATTAAAAAATTTGCGTTACATTTGTGCAGATATAAAAAGCCTTAAATCAAGTGAGATTTCTTTTGGAAAAAATATAAGTTTATTAGTCAGCAACAGTTTAATTCACCATATTACTTATCTGGATGATTTTTTTAATTGCATAAAGAGATTATCAAGTGATTTGACTATAAATTTTCATAAAGATCTGAAAAGACCGATTGATAAACAATCAGCCTTATATTTAAAAGAAAAATGTGGGGAAAAATATAATGAAATTTTGACTAATGATTATTACGCATCATTAAAGGCTTCTTACACTTCAAAAGAATTAAAAGATTTTATTTTTGAGAATAAATTATCCTCTTTAGAAGTGTTCGAAGAAGGTGATCAATATTTAGTCATTTATGGTAAGGTTTAGAGTTAGTATGATTGTTAAAATAGATTTTAATGAGTTCAAGTACTAAAAACTTAAATAATAAAAATATCTTAGAGGCGGTAAATAAAAGAAGGAATTTTGCGATTATTTCACATCCTGATGCTGGTAAAACAACGCTTACTGAAAAACTTCTTTTGTATGGAGGCGCTATACAGCAAGCAGGGGCAGTAAAAGCAAGAGGTAATCAAAGGAAAGCAACTTCTGATTGGATGGAACTAGAAAAACAAAGAGGTATTTCAATTACTTCAACTGTTTTGCAGTTTGAATATGAAAGATCAGTAATAAATCTTTTGGATACTCCTGGGCACAAAGATTTTTCTGAAGATACATATAGAACTTTAGCTGCCGCAGATAATGCAGTAATGCTTGAAGATGCCGCGAAAGGATTAGAACCTCAAACAAGAAAATTATTTGAGGTATGCAGAATGAGAAAAATACCTATTTTTACTTTTATTAACAAGATGGATAGACCAGGCAGAGAACCTTTTTCTTTGCTTGATGAAATTGAATCAGAGCTTGGTTTAAATACTTTGCCCGTTAATTGGCCGATTGGTATAGGTGAGGAATTTAGAGGAGTTATTGATAGATTTACAAGAGAGGTTATTTTATTTGATAAAGCTATTAGAGGGAAACAGTCAAATGAGAAAAGAATGAGTTTAGATGATAAAGAACTTTCAAAATATGTAGAGCAAGAATTACTTGATATCTCTCTTGAAGAGCTCGAGGTCCTTGATGAGGCAGGTTCGAAATTAGAAAAAGAAGAAATTTTTAATGGATCACTTACTCCTGTTTTCTTTGGCTCGGCGATGACAAATTTTGGGGTAAGACCTTTTTTAGATAGTTTTTTAAAAATGGCTCAAAAACCAACTTCAAGAAATAGTAACAAAGGAGATATCGAGCCTGCAAGCGATGAATTTAGCGGTTTCGTATTTAAGTTGCAGGCAAATATGGATCCAAAGCATAGAGATAGAGTTGCTTTTATAAGAGTTTGTAGCGGAAAATTTGAAAAGGATATGTCAGTCAAACACTCAAGAACAGGAAGAACTATTAGATTATCTCGACCTCAAAAAATATTTGGTCAAGACAGAGAAGTAGTTGATGATGCCTATCCTGGAGATGTAATTGGACTTAATAACCCTGGAATGTTTTCTATTGGAGATACTTTATATACAGGTACACATCTTGAATATGAGGGTATACCCTCCTTTAGTCCTGAAATATTTAGTTGGCTAAGAAATCCAAACCCTTCAGCATTTAAAAACTTTAGGAAGGGAGTAAACGAACTTCGTGAAGAAGGTGCTGTTCAAATTCTTTATGACTTTGATGAGAGCAAAAGAGATCCTATCCTTGCAGCTGTTGGACAATTACAGTTGGAAGTAGTTATTCATAGATTAAAAAATGAATATGGTGTAGATGCCAATCTTGAATCTATGCCATACCAATTGGCACGATGGGTTTCAGATGGATGGTCAGCTATTGACGAATTAGGAAGGATCTTTAATTGCAAAGTAGTAAAGGATTGCTGGAATAGGCCAGTGATTCTTTTTAAAAATCAGTGGAATCTTAATCAATTTATTGAAGATAATGAGAATTTAGATTTAAAAAAAGTAGCACCTGTTGTTAGTGGAGTGGAACCAATTGTTTTATAAAGTCCTATTGGATAATAAAATTGGTTAATCTATAGATATTGAAAAAAACAATTGGATTCAAATAAAAGCAAAAATAATCCCGATAAAACACCCTATGAAATATTAGGTGTTGACGAAGGTGCCGATTTTGAAGATATACAAAAAGCAAGAGATCTTAAAGTTAAGGAGGCTGGTGAAGATCTACTACTTAAGGCAAAAATAGAATCATCTTTTGATCAATTGTTAATGGGTAGTTTGAAAGCAAGGCAGTCAGGGAATGTTAGTTTCGAAGCTCAAAATGCGTCTAAGAAAGAGAAACAAATTAATAAACTAATTAATAATGATTTCCCGCTTTTATCAAAAATAAAAAATTTAAATAATAATGGTAACAATTCAAACGAATATAGCCTTCCCAAAATAACCCCTCCATCTTTTGATAATCTTTCAATCAAATTATCTGTTGGATTATTATTTTTAATAATACTTTTAATTAGTCCTGACTCTTACAACAGACTTCTGCTTTCTGTTTCAACTTTAATCCTTACTTATATTCAAATTAAATCAGGTAAAAAGTTTATTAGTTCTCTTGGATGGAGCGTGACATTTCTTTCAATAGGATTAATATTTGGAGGTTTATTTGAAACTAACTCATTTATTCAGGAAATATCTAATAATTCTTTATCAATTCAAAAAATTCAAAGTTTACCAGCAATGATAATTTTGTGGATAGGAGTAATTTTCCTTTAAATTAATTTTTAATCATCTCTTTAATTTCTTCAGAATTTATTAGATATTTATTCTTACAAAATTCGCAAACTAATTCGGCTTTTCCTTCTTTAACTAAAATATCTTCTAACTCGTTTTTATCAAGCATTTTCATTGCATTTAAACTTCTCTGTCTAGAGCACCTACATTCAAATCTAACTTCTTGAGTTCGAGCTTTCTCTGAAATTGATTTATCGTCAATATCTGGAAATATATTTTTTATTAGTGAAAGAAGATTATCTTTTGATTTAAATAAGTCCTCACTAAAAGAATTAATTTCTTTACATCTTTCTTCAAGCAGCGAGACTAATAATGGATCAGTTTCTTTCTTTGGTAAAACTTGAGCTAACAATCCTCCGCTAGAAATAATATTTTTATTTTGAATCTTTTCCCCAATAAATACAGCAGAAGGAGTCTGCTCAGAATGATATAAATAAGATGCTAAATCTTCAGCAATATTTCCATTAACTAATTCAACAGTGCTGGTAAAAGGTTCTCCAAAACCATTATCCCGGATAACATTTAAATAGCCTGTCCCTAATGCTTTTGTGAAATCAAAAGAATATTGATTTGACTTGGTTTTGACTAGATCTAATTCCAAATTAGGATTTCCTACATAACCTCTAACTTTCCCATCTCTGCCCGCATCCACAAGTAATCCCTTTAAAGGGCCATCAGATCTTACTCTTAAAGTGACTCTCCCATGCATTACTTTCATCGAACTTGCTAAAAGAAGAGAGGCGCTGAAAGCTCTCCCCAGAATAGAGGTAGTTAGATAAGACAATCCATGCCTTTCTTTCGCTTCCATTGATGCATCTGTTGTTAATACCGCAACTAGCCTTATTCCACCATTAGCCGCAGTTGCGCGTACAATTTTATCCCCCATAATTTCCTTTAGTTAATTCCTTAATCTTTCCTTGTTCAAGAACTAACATTTTAGACGGTATACCCTCAAATAATGAGGGTTCATGAGTAACGATAATTATTGTATTTTTATTTTTGAGATTGAGAACTAAATTCTTAACATCATTTTTCATTGACCAATCAAGCCCAGCAGTTGGTTCGTCAAGTAAAAGAATAGTTGGATTTCTCATTAGTTGAACTGCTACAGCTAATCTTCTCTGTTGACCACCACTTAATTTCTCAGGAGGTTGAGTAAGGTTTATATCTGATAGCCCAACTTTTTTTAAAACTTGCTCTATATTTTTTTCTCTCAATGATTTATAACCAATTTTTAATTCCTTCCCAATGGTTGTTCCTAAAAAGTATCTTTCTGGGAATTGAAATACTACTCCACTTATCCATCTTCTTTGCCTAGCAGTTATATTTTTATTTTTCCAAGTAATCTTTCCTTTCTGAGGAGTAATAAGTCCACTTATTATTTCCAATAAAGTAGTTTTCCCTGAACCACTTTTGCCACAAATTAATATAATCTCATTTTCATGAAGATTGAAACTGATATCATCTAATATTTTTTTATTTCCTGTTTGAGGTTGATAAGTAATATCTTTTAAATCAAGCATTATTAATTTAGTTGTAGGTATAAAATTTAAACTTTGAATTTTCAACTTATAATAGCTATAGATCTAAAAAAAATAACAGTAAAAATGAATATTGCATTTAGAGAAGTTGATCCTTTTAATTGTTGGATTTGGATAAAATTCTTTGAAATACCTACTGAAGCAGAAAAAAACTACTTAGATGGAGTTTTTGATAGTTGGTATGTTTTAGGTAGGTTAGGTGGTTTTAATTCTGAAAATTTACAAACTCATGAAGAGGGTTCTGATTTAAGTTGGATGTCATACGATAATGAGCAAAAAGAATCAGCCCTTCCTGCCTTGATGCATAATTTAGGTGTTATGGAATATCAAAATTTATGGTCAAGAAGTTGGGTTGATTTTGGAA
>QCUA01000044.1 GCA_003210915.1 Prochlorococcus sp. AG-676-L21
AAGATTAAATTTTGAGAGTATCTTTCTTGTTGAATGAGTAATGGCATATGTTTTGTCTTTATTTATAAGTTTCTCTCTTGTTAGTAAATCTGTTATGTAAATATTGAAATTTAATTTCGCTAAAGATATTGCTAAAAGTAATCCAGAGGGACCAGAACCAACAATTTTAAAATTTAAATAATTATTCATTAATTAAAATATAAAACTACAATTTACTTCAAATAAATATAGCAAATTTCTTCAAATGCGGGTCGAAGCAAATATGGGTATTCTCCTATCCAAATATTTGAGTCAGGTAACCATGCATCCGTCAAAGAAATCTCTCTTTCAAAATTTCTATAATTAGATGCAATAATGCATCTAATATTGGAACCAACTCTAATTAGACTATGTTTGTTTTCCATGGGAAAACTTATTTTATCTAAATAACCATCCTCATCCTCCAATTCAATAACTAACCAAGTTCTTTTTTTTTCAATCAGCTCTAAACGACCTTGCCTATTTGATTGCTCACGTGAACTTTCAATTCTTTCAGTTTTATAGATATCAGAAACATAACCATCGAAGAGAGAAAAGAACTTAGATTTTTTATATTTAATATTTTTTCTGCTTGATTCAAGAATTGGTCCCCATATTATATAAAGAAAAAAAATCACACACAATAATAACCAAAGATTTTCAGTCTGAGTTGATGATTGACTAATAAAAAGTAAGAGATTTAAAACTCCTCCAATAGAGGAAATAATAAGTCTCTGCAGAATTTTTCTGGGATCTCCAAGTGTATATTTAAACTGACCACCTGTCCCTACAGAAGGGATAAGTTTAGATATTTGATTTTGTTTTATTGGTATAAGCATTTAAAATATTAATTTTTCAAGTCCATAAATTAACGAATTAAATTTACCTATTTTTCTTATTGCTTGCAAAACGCCAGGCATATAAGCTTTTCTGTCAATAGTGTCATGTTTAATTGTGTAAGTTTCTCCAGGAGAACCCATAATAACTACTTGATGAGCCAAAAGCCCAGGCAATCTTATTGAATGAATATTTAGGCCTGAATCTCTAACACCTCCTCTTACTCCTTTTAATGATTCAGTTTCCTTAACTAAACTTTGATTATATATTTTTGGATATTCTTCAATCATTTCAGCAGTTTTAATACAAGTTCCACTAGGAGAATCTGCTTTTTGATTGTGATGCATTTCTATTAATTCAATATTATCGTAAAACTTTGCTGCTACAGAAGCAGCTTGTTGAAGGAGTACCATTCCTACAGAAAAATTTGGAATTATTGCACAACCAATGTTTGCTTTTTGAGCAAAAATAGCCAAATCATTTATTTGAGAGGGAGTAAGGCCTGTAGTCCCTACAACTGGGGATATCCCATAAGCAATTGCAGATCTAGTATTTTCATAAACAGAATCAGGATGAGTAAAGTCAACTAATACTGGCTTAATTTTTTCATTTCGATAATCTTGACTAATTGAACATAAAGTCCCCTCAAGATCATTTGAGACAAAAACTTCACTTTTTTTAAGGTTTAACAATTGTGAAATGTTTTCACCATTATTTTTTTTATTTGTATCAATTGCTGCTACAAGTTCACAATCAGGAGAATTTAGGACGGAATTAACAACCTCACTTCCCATTCTGCCTAATGCACCAGAAACAAGTACAGGTAAAGTTTTTTTAGAATTTTTGATCATTTTTAATTAAAAAATTTTTTTAAAGGTTGTTACACGCTATTTATATTGCACACAATAACGGCAATTCACCCGTAGGCTGGTAAAAATACTTAAAGAGAATCAATGTTTACGCAGGTCCGCTCAGCAAATCGCAGAGTTTCTCCTGTTGAGGATAACAAACATAAAATTGTAATAAAAGCAGTTTATGTTGTCCTTGAGCCACAATATCAAAACTCCTTAACAGAAGCTGCAAAATCAATAAATGAAATCAATGGCCCTATAGGGATAGATCTTAGCGGATATCTTATAGAAGAACTTAGAAACGATAAAAATTTCGAAGATTTTAAAGCTGATATAGCTAGTGCCGATATTTTTGTTGCCTCCCTAATATTTATTGAAGATTTAGCACAAAAAGTTGTAGATGCAGTCACACCATATAAAGAGAATCTTAAAGCCTCTATAATTTTTCCCTCAATGCCTGAGGTGATGAGATTAAATAAATTGGGTTCTTTTAGCATGGCTCAACTTGGACAATCTAAAAGTATTATTGGAGATCTTATAAAAAAGAAAAAAGAATCTGATGGTGCTAGTTTCCAAGATTCAATGTTAAAGTTACTAAATACTTTGCCTTCAATACTCAAATATTTACCTGTAGAAAAAGCCCAAGATGCAAGAACATTTATATTAAGTTTTCAATATTGGCTTGGCGGTACTACAGAGAATCTGAAGAACTTCTTATTAATGATCTCAGAAAAATATGTAGTTTCAGAAAATATAAAAGATCAGTTAGAAGAATTTAAAATACAAGATCCTGAAACATTCCCAGATTTAGGCATATGGCATCCATTAGCACCAAAGATGTTTGAAAGTTTAAATGAATATCAAAATTGGGAAAATAATAGAAAAGATATAAAACCAAAAGATGATAAAACTCCAACAATTGGATTAGTTCTACAAAGAAGTCACATAGTTACAGGTGATGATGCTCATTATGTAGCCGTAATACAAGAATTAGAATATCGAGGCGCTCGTGTTTTACCTATTTTCTGTGGTGGATTAGATTTTTCTAAACCAGTAGATGAATTTTATTATGATTTAATTGATAAGGAAAGAGCAATAGTTGATGGGGTTGTATCTTTAACAGGATTTGCATTGGTAGGTGGTCCTGCAAGACAAGATCATCCAAAAGCTATTGATGCACTAAAAAAATTAAATAGACCGTATATGGTTGCATTACCATTGGTATTTCAAACAACTCAAGAGTGGGAGGAAAGTGATTTAGGGTTGCACCCTGTTCAAGTTGCACTTCAAATTGCAATACCAGAATTAGACGGAGCTATTGAACCAATTATTCTTTCAGGTCGTGACGATGCTACTGGTAAGGCTCATACACTCCAAGACAGAGTAGATGTTATTGCTGAAAGAGCTATAAAGTGGTCCACTCTAAGGGTAAAAAAAAGGGAGGAGAAGAAGTTAGCGATAACTGTATTTAGTTTTCCACCTGACAAAGGAAATGTTGGAACAGCAGCATATTTAAATGTATTTGGTTCTATTTATAGAGTTCTTTTAGAAATGAAAGCCAAAGGGTATCAAATTGATGATCTCCCTAAAAACTCCAAAGAGTTAATGGAGAAAGTCATTAATAATCCAGAGGCTATGGATGGTTCTCCTGAATTAAATATTGCTCATAAGATGACTGTAAAAGAATATGAGGAATTCACACCCTATTCAAAGAGATTAGAAGAAAACTGGGGTAAACCTCCTGGAAACTTGAACAGCGATGGACAAAATTTACTTATTTACGGAAAGCATTTTGGAAATGTATTCATAGGAGTACAACCAACATTTGGATATGAGGGAGATCCAATGAGATTACTTTACTCAAGAAGTGCAAGTCCTCACCATGGATTTGCCGCTTATTACACTTACGTAGAAAAAATATGGGGAGCTGATGCCGTTCTACATTTTGGAACACACGGTTCACTTGAATTTATGCCTGGGAAACAAATGGGAATGAGTGAAACTTGCTACCCAGATTCTTTAATAGGATCTCTGCCAAATTTATATTATTATGCAGCAAATAATCCATCAGAAGCAACAATTGCAAAAAGAAGAGGTTATGCATCAACAATAAGTTACCTTACTCCTCCAGCTGAAAATGCTGGACTTTATAAAGGACTTAAAGAATTGAGCGAGCTTGTAGGTTCTTATCAACAACTCAGAGAAAGTAGTAGAGGTATTCAAATTGTTAATGCAATTGTAGAGACTTCAAAGCAATGTAATCTCGACAAAGATGTAGATCTTCCTATTGGTGAGGTAGAGGAACTAACTATTGAAGATAGAGATCTGTTCGTAGGGAATATATATAAGCAATTAATGGAGATAGAAAGTAGGTTATTACCATGTGGACTCCATACAATTGGAGAAGCTCCTACTGCTGAGGAAGCTGTTGCTACATTAGTAAATATAGCTTCGTTAGAAAGAGAACAAGAAGGTCTTAGATCCTTACCAGGTTTATTAGCAGAATCGATAAATTTAAAAATTGATGAAGTTTACGACGGAAATAATAAGGGAGAACTTAAGTTTGTTGAACTTAATGAAAAAATTATTAAAACTGCCAGAGAATCCATATTTGCAATGGTTAACTCTCTAAAAATTGTTAATGGTAGAGTCTATTTGGAGAAATCACTATTTTCAAAACTATTAGATTTCTTGAAAATATTTGGTTTAAATTTACCTACCCCATGGTTGAGAGTATGTAGATTAAATGGATTTAATGAAGTAAATCAAAAAGAATTAAATAAATTATTTGACTATTTATTATTCTGCCTTGAACAGGTTTGTGCAGACAAAGAAATGGATAGCCTCATTAAAGCGTTGGATGGGAATTATGTATTACCTGGCCCTGGAGGTGATCCTATTAGGAATCCAAGCGTTTTACCTAGTGGTAAAAATATTCACGCACTTGATCCACAATCAATTCCGACTACTGCAGCAGTAGCAGCAGCTAAATCAGTAGTAGATAAATTAATTGAAAGACAAAAAGAAGCACAAGGAACTTGGCCTGAAACAATAGCTTGTGTTTTATGGGGTACTGATAATATCAAAACTTATGGTGAATCTCTAGCTCAAATTTTATGGTTTGTTGGAGTAAAACCAAAACCTGATTCTGTTGGTCGAATAAATAAATTAGAACTTATCCCGTTAAAGGAACTTGGTAGACCAAGAATTGATGTGGTTGTAAATTGCTCTGGAGTTTTTAGGGATTTATTTATAAACCAAATGGCTCTAATTGATCAAGCCGTAAAATTAGCTGCAGAAGCAGAAGAACCTTTAGAGTCCAACTTTGTAAGAAAACATTCATTAGAACAAGCTGAAAAAGAGGGTACCTCAATAAGGGAGGCTTCAGCAAGAGTATTTTCAAATGCTAGTGGAAGCTATAGTTCAAATGTCAATTTAGCTGTTGAAAATTCAACCTGGGAGGAAGAAAATGAACTGCAAGAAATGTACTTATCAAGAAAAACTTATGCTTTTAATGCTGATAATCCAGGAGAGATGAATCAAAAAAGGGATGTATTCGAGTCTGTCATGAAAACTGCTGATGTAACATTTCAAAACCTTGATTCTTCTGAAATCTCTCTAACTGATGTTAGCCATTATTTTGATTCTGATCCAACTAAATTAATAAAAACATTAAGGGATGATGGGAAAGAACCAAGTAGTTACATTGCAGACACAACTACATCTAATGCTCAAGTCAGGACATTAGGTGAGACAATTAGACTAGATTCTAGAACCAAGCTTTTGAATCCAAAATGGTACGAAGGAATGCTTAAGTCAGGATATGAAGGAGTTAGAGAACTATCTAATAGACTTAACTACACACTTGGATGGAGTGCAACGAGTGGCCAAGTAGATAACTTTGTTTATGAAGAAACTAATGAAACATTCATTAATGATGAAGAAATGAGAAAAAGGCTTATGGATTTAAATCCTAATAGTTTCAGAAGAATAGTAGGAACATTGCTCGAAGTAAATGGGAGAGGTTATTGGGAAACATCCGATGAAAATATAGAGCAACTTAAAGAACTTTATCAAGAGGTGGAGGACAAAATTGAGGGAGTTAAATAGTAAAAAACAATTTCTTTATCTAAAAATGTGATCTGCAACTTTTAAAACTTGATGATTAATTTTTACATTATGAACTCTTACTAAGTGAATATTTTGTTGAGAACAAAGACAACTAATAGCAAGTGTTCCAATATCTCTTTCTTTGGGATTAGGTTCATTTAAGATTTCTCCAATAAATCTTTTTCTTGAGGCCCCAATTAAGAGTGGAAATCCATAATTTTTAAAGAAATGAATGTTTCTTAGAATTTCTATGTTGTGTTTAGTATCTTTTGAAAATCCAAGACCTGGATCCCAAATTATTTTATCTTTATTAACATTTTTGTTTAGAGCTTTTTCTGTCAAATTCTCAAGAGAATCAATAATATCAACTAAGAAGTCATCATATTTTGTCAAATTATTCATGTTTATGCTATTGCCGCGACTGTGAGTAATAACCAAAGGACATTTAAATTCTGAGACAACATCTAAAATCTCTTCATCCCTTCTGCCTCCTGTGACATCATTAATCCAATTAGCACCATTTGAGAGAGCTTCATGAGCGACTTCAGAATTAAAAGTATCTATAGAAATAAGAATATTGGGATATTCACTTCTAATTTTTTTTAAATATGGAATTAATCTTTTTGATTCATTTTTCGCTCCGATTTCAATCGCCCCGGGTCTAGTACTTTGTGCACCGAGATCAATTACATCAACTCCATTAGAAACAAAATGATTTACTTGATTTAAAACTTTTTCTATCGAATTAAAATCACCTCCATCACTAAATGAATCAGGAGTTAAATTAATAATCCCCATTATTGAAGTTTTCCTTCCCCAATCATCAGGCCAAGGAAAATTATTATTCGAAATTTGCAATTCTTGAAAAACTTATAGGATCTAAAGAAGAACCGCCTACCAAGACACCGTCAATATCACTCATTGACATGATCTCATCAATATTATTAGGTTTAACAGAACCTCCATATTGAATGATTACGTCACTAAAACCAATCAACTTCCTTATCAAAGCACAAATCTTGTTTGCGTCACTTGCTTCACAAGTTTTACCTGTACCAATTGCCCATATAGGTTCATAAGCAACTATAAGATTAGATGGATCAGTATTCTCTAATCCCTGCTCAACTTGTCTGGTGATGACCCTATCGGCTTCACCTCTTTCTCTTTGTTCAAGAGTTTCACCAACACAAACTATTGGAGTTAGTCCACTTGATTGAGCAAAGACAGCTCTTTTATTAATTTGTTCATCACTTTCACTAAAGTATTTCCGAGGTTCACTATGACCAACAATCGCATATTTTACTTTGTGCTCAATAAGCATATTGGGAGAGATTTCTGCAGTAAAAGCACCTTTATCTTCCCAATGGATATTTTGACTTGCAATATTTAAATAATCAAAGTTTGTATAATTAGAAAAAGTAGAAATAGCTGTAAAGGGAGGAGCAATTACTATTTTTCTGTCATTAGGAATTTCTTGAATAAGAGGAAGAAATTCTTCCAAATATTTTTTTGTATCAGCACAAGTCATGTGCATCTTCCAATTACCAGCGATTACAGATTTTCTCAAAATATGTTGTCTAAGAAAAATATACTAATATAGCCTGGGTTTTTAGGCTAATCATTCAAAAATTAATTCACTTTTTAGAAACATAACTTTATCTCCTTTAACTAATTTTCTTCCTCTTTTTTTCTCTACTTCTCCATTAACTTTTATCTGACCAGAATTTATTAGAATTTTTGCCTCACCACCAGAAGAAACAACGTTATGCCATTTTAAAAATTGATTTAATTTCATTGTTTTATAAATCCACAGCTATTGATAAAGTAAAAGAAGTAATCAAAAATAATATCTTGCAATTAATTCCGTCAATCACTCCATATATTAATAGATTTATTAAAGGTTTTATATGCATGATAATTTATGTAGCATGTTGGCCAATATTAGCTTTTTTAGCTGGAAAATTAATACCCGCTATTGGATCTGGAGAATTATCAACCGTAACTAATATCATAATTAATTCTCTTGTTGTATTTTTAATTCAAAAAACTGCTCAATATGGGCAAGATGTTTATATTGCCAAGCCTTCATTAGAAATAAGTGAAGTAATGAGACAAAGTTTATTTAGTAAAATTCACAAAATAAAAATGAATTTTATCAACAACATTTCTGCAGGAGATATTACTTATAGGCTTACCGAGGATGCGGACAGAGTCAGTGAAGTTATATATAAAACATTTCAAGATACATTACCATGCGTGTTGCAATTATTAGCAGTAATTATCTATATGTTTTATTTAGACTGGTCATTAACTATATCAACGTTTATTTTAGCTCCAATAATTGTTTTATCAGTAAATAACTTTGGGAAAAGAGTTTTAATAGCATCTGAAAAAAGTCAAGAATCAACAAGCGATTTAGCTAGCTTAATAGGAGAATCTATAAACGGAATTTCGACAATAAGATCATTTGCAGCAGAAAATTGGATTAAAGGTAGATTCAATACAAGATTGAGAAGTAATAAACAAGCAAAATATAAGACACTTAAATTACTTGCTATCCAACATCCAATAGTAGGTTTTATTGAAGCTTTTGGAATATTGGCAATATTAGGTTTAGGAGCATTAAGAATTAATCTAGGTCTTTTAAATAGCGAAGAATTTAGTAGTTTTTTTGCTGGAATATTAATGCTTATAGACCCCATTAGTCACATTAGTACAAACTTTAATGAATATAAGCAAGCAGAGGCTTCATTAAAAAGATTAAAAAAAATAAATATTCAACCCATGGAAAAAGATGAGCGAAATTTAGAAAAAATAGCAAAAATAAATGGGAAGATAGAATTCAATCATGTTAGTTTTGAATATAAAAAGGATAATGAAGTTTTAAAAGATATCACTTTAAAAATTTCAAAAGGACAGGTAATTGCATTTGTAGGATCATCAGGAGCTGGGA
>QCUA01000045.1 GCA_003210915.1 Prochlorococcus sp. AG-676-L21
GTTTGCCATCTTTTCTATGTACTTGTTTCATTAGGTCTTGAAAATTAGCACTCATTACTTCACCGTCTAAGACTAAATCGTAGGGGGCAGGATGTTTCTCTAATACTTTTTCTATTTCTGTAATGATATGACCAAAGTTATTAAACTGTTTGCCGTTTCGAGAAAACATTTCTACTTTATTTTTTCTAATAATTGTTAACACTCTGACTCCGTCTAATTTAATCTCAATTTGTTTCTTGCCTATCATTTTCTTTTCATGGTTAGCGCTGTCATGTGCAAGGGGACATGAGAAGATAGGTATCCTATACTTTGGAAATTTTTTTGCAACTTTGTTTATTGTTTTTTCAGAAACCCCACAACGAAGATCTTTAATCAATACGCGTCTATAAAATCCGTTCCATTGTTCTTTAGTTGCAGATTTCATAACTAAATTGATCGCATCTCTAGCGGCATGCCCAGTAAGTTCTCTTTTGATTAATTGATTTGTTAATACTTTAAAAATACTCCATTTACACCCTTGAATAGATGTGTCTTCTTCTTTTTCAGGTACTTGCTTTACACCAAAAGTTACTAAAGGATCTAAGGCCATATTTATTCCCTCAAAAAAATCATTCAACCCTTTTTCCATTGCGTCAAAGATGATTTTTTCTTTATCTAATCTGCTTGGGTGTAATTCTAACTTTTTTATTATTTCTTCTTTCCGAAGTTCTTCATGTTTCACAAGTTTTTGAACCTTTACTAATTTACTTTAGCTATTCTGTCTATCTTCCAATCTTTATCACTTTTTGAAAAAGTAAAATCTAAAGGAAGCTCATCTTTCTTATCCTCAGATTTTAAATTTAAAGTAATTATGATTTGATCTTCTTGAACTCTTGGTCTACCTGACTTTAGATTTCTATACTTATTTAAATTTAAGCCAGCTAAAAATTTTAGAAAGTCCTGACGTTTTACATGTGTTTTGTAGGTTTTAGTAGTTAGTCCATATGCAGCGTCAATTCTACCTGCGGCTACTTGATCAAAAAATTTCCGTACTAATGGATTAATGCCTCTAGCGCTTATAACAAGTTTAACAGCATTGAAGGTCCAAAAAGAAATAAGCACTGCTCCACCAATCAATAAAGCTTTAATACCAATATCTTTTACTAGTAATGCATCCATTTTGTAATTAGTTTTTTTTAATTTTAAGAAAATAAATCGTTTTTGATGACTTTTTTTGTCAAAATAATATTAAATTTAATCGATAATGTCTTTAATTCCTCTTTTACCAGTATTTCATAAGTTTAATAGGCAATTTTTTGATCAATCTTTAACAACTAATAGAGAACCTTTAGTAAAGGTTAGATGGAGCGATAATAGATTAAAGACAACTGCAGGTTTTTATAAGCGTAAACAACTTAAAGGAGTCCTTGATTCTGAAATAATTTTGTCAAAGCCAATTTTAAGTAAATTATCGTTTAATGAAATTTATAGTACTTTATGTCATGAAATGATTCATGCATGGGTAGATAGGATTTTGAATGTAAATGAGATACATGGGCCAAATTTTTTGAGTAAAATGAATGAAATTAACTCATCAGAAAATAATTTTCAGATAAGTATTAGACATAATTTTCCTGTTGAAAGAAAGGCATTAAAATATACCGGCAAATGTTTAAACTGCGGGGAGAAATATATGTATAGAAAAAGAGTTAGGAATATTGCTTGTAAGAAATGTTGTAATTTGTTCTTTAATGGATCCTGGAATAAAAACTGTTTAATTTTGTTTGATTGATAATTTAAAAATGTGATTTTGTTTCTTTATTTGGAATTTCCTATTATGTTGTTGTAACTTGATATTGAAAAATAAAGATAATTTATGGATTCTCGCAGATCTAGAAACTTTAGAAATAATTTTGACAGAACAATACTTGATAAACAAGTTGATAAAATTTTTGAAACAGGCAGACAATTTGTTGATGGTGTATCAGGTTCTAGACCCGGTAAAAAAAGAAGTACTAATTTTCAAGGAATATCTCGCAGGAATGTTAAAAATGTCGGAAGATGGGTATCAGATAAAATGGATATTTTTTTTGAAGAAGAAGATGATTGGTCTGATCACGAAAATAGTTATGAAGAGCTACAAGATAGTAAATCTTTTTCAAGAGAATCAAAATTTATTAATGTTGAGAAACCATTTTCTAAGCGTCCTTTAGAGGCTTTATCTTTAAGGCAACCTAAAAGTATCCAGATGGACGAACAAAAGAAGTTGCCTTATGGAAAATCAAACTCTTTTGATGAATGGCCGGATGATTCAGATTTAAAAGTTGATAGATGGCAAAGATCTTCTGAAAAATTTAATGAGATTAATGTAAATCAAGATAATCCAAAAAGCTTTTCAAATAATGGAAGAAGTATTCCAAGGTCTAGAAGAAGAAGAATATAGATTAGAAAAATTTTGAATTCCTGATGGACCTAACCATTTTTCTAAAAGAGGATTGAAGACTTCGCGAATAATAGTTAGAGGTTTTTTATTACGAAAAAATCTGTAATTTCTTGACCAAAATGGGCCTTCAAAACAAAATTCATCCTCTAACCAATTTGAATTAACTATTGAAATGCTGTCCACTTCTCTAAATAATTCTGATCTATCTTGAGTTAAGTTTTTCCAGATTGGATCTTCTTTTGCTTTTAAATTTTGACTGACTTGTTCTGAATTCCACCAACTTTCAGCCCAGGCAAGATTTTTGTTTTGATTTCTAATCCAAACTTGCCTTCTAATTAAAGGTTCTTTTAATTGATCGATTTCTCTTGGACCTTCTTTTTTAAATAGAGGATCTATCTGCATAGATATTAATTTGATTTTAGTTTCGTGATTAGTTAAAAGCTGTAAATGTCTTGTTGGACTGCCATCCCCTAGTAACATTAATTTCCATGCTCCAGATATTTTTGGTAAAGTATTTGCAACTAAAAAGGCAGTAGCTTTCTCTTCCCATAAAATTTTTGGTGAGTTGAAGAGTTTATTATTCAGTGCTGTTACAAATATCTTTTATGATGATAACTTTTTTTCAGCAAAACTAGTTGTCTTTTCTTTTTTTAGTTCCTTAATTTTGAGCCAAACTAGTAATGCTGTTAAATCAGCTTTACTGACACCGGGTATCTTGGATGCATCACCAAAATTAGTAGGTTTTATCTTATTTAAATTTTCACGGGCTTCTAGAGATAAAGTATCTATTTGGTCATAATTAATTTCTGATGAAAGTAATTTGAGACTTTGACGATTTATCTGATCAATATTATTTTTTTGTCTTTTAAGATATCCTTCGTATTTAATATCTATTTCAACTCCTTCAATTACTGATATCGGAAGAGTTTTGTCTACCAAATCATATCTTATAAAATCAGAATAGTGAAGATTGGGTCTTTTTAAAAGTTCTTTTAATGTTGTTGATCCTTTAATTTTTGATCCACTATCTAACTCTATTTTTTTAGCGATTTCATCAGTACATTTTAAACGTGTATTTTCTAATCTTGAATTTTCTTCTTTAAGTGATTTCATTTTTTTCTTATAGGCCAACCATCTTCTTTCATCTATTAAGCCTATTTCAAAACCTAAAGGAGTTAATCTCCTATCAGCATTATCTCCTCGCAAGGTAAGTCTATATTCACTTCTACTTGTGAGGACTCTATATGGTTCTTTCAGATCTCTAGTAATTAAGTCATTTATCATGGTGCCTATATAGCTGCTCTCTCTTGAAAATATTATTGGATCTTTCATATTTAGTTTTCTAGTTGCATTAATTCCTGCAACTAATCCTTGGGCAGCAGCTTCTTCATAGCCAGTTGTTCCATTGATTTGTCCAGCACTAAATAAATTTTCTATCTCAATTGTTTCTAATGATGACTTAAGTTGTGTCGCAGGGATGTATTCATATTCAACAGCATAAGCAGGCCTAAGCATTTTACATTTATTTAATCCTGGCAATGTTCTTAAAAGTTCTAATTGAATATTTTCAGGTAATCCAGTAGAGAATCCTTGTACGTATATTTCAGGTGTATTTATCCCTTCAGGTTCTAAGAAAATTTGATGTGAATTTTTGTCTGCAAATTTTACAATCTTGTCTTCGATTGAAGGGCAATATCTAGGACCTTTACTATCTATAAATCCTCCATAGATTGGAGTTAAATGCAAATTATTGCGAATTAATTCATGAGTTTTTAAAGTTGTTCTTGTTATGTGACAACTTACTTGCGGCATATTGTTTTTGATTTTGGGATCAAACGAAAAATATTTATCTGCAGCTGTACTTGGTTGAATATCTAATTCATCAAAAGAAATACTCTTTTTATCCACTCTTGCAGGAGTTCCAGTTTTTAATCGCTCAGTTTTTATTCCAAGATTATGTAAGCTTTGCGTTAATCCTTGTGCCGCTTGCTCTCCAGATCTCCCTGCAGACATTGATTTATTACCTATCCAGATTCTTCCTTCCAAAAAAGTGCCTGCAGTAATTATTATTGATTTTGCAGAATAGTAGGTACCAAAAAAAGTTTTTACACCTTTGATTCTTTTAGTCTTATTCTTTGAGTTATTGGTAAAAGTTTCAGCCTCTTTTATCACTAATTCAGTAATCATAGCCTCCTTTAACGAAAGATTATCTGTGTTTTGGAGTATTTCTATCATTCGTTTAGAGTATTCTCTTTTGTCTGTTTGAGCCCTTAATGCCCAAACGGCTGGCCCCCTACTCGCATTTAAAATTCTTTTTTGGATTGCAGTTTCATCAGCTAATTGTCCAATGATTCCTCCTAAAGCATCAACTTCATGTACTAATTGACTTTTTGCTGGCCCACCTACAGCTGGATTACATGGTTGCCAAGCAATCCTATCTAAATTTATTGTAAATAATGCAGTAGAAAATCCTAATTTTGCTGTCGTAATTGCAGCTTCACAACCTGCATGTCCACCTCCAATAACAATAATGTCAAAAGATTCATTTGGGGATTGTGGATCTTTCATTATCGTGATGATTAGTTGGCT
Source organism: Prochlorococcus sp. AG-676-L21 (assembly GCA_003210915.1). Taxonomy (GTDB): domain Bacteria; phylum Cyanobacteriota; class Cyanobacteriia; order PCC-6307; family Cyanobiaceae; genus Prochlorococcus_A. Next base: position 5,012 of record QCUA01000045.1, read on the forward strand.
AAGTTTCTAAATCTTGTAAATTGGGGTTCAAATAATAATTTAACAGTTCCAACAGGACCGTTTCTGTGTTTCGTGACAATAATTTCAGTTATTCCTCTATCTTCAGTTTCTGGATTGTAATACTCATCTCTATAAATCATTAATACTAAGTCGGCATCTTGTTCTATAGATCCGGATTCTCTAAGGTCACTTAACATAGGTCTTTTATTTGTTCTTGATTCCACTCCTCTACTTAATTGAGATAAAGCAACTACTGGTACTTTTAACTCTCTTGCCATACTTTTGAGACCTCTAGTGATACGAGATAGCTCTTGAACTCTGTTATCAGGTGTTGTACCCTCCATTAGTTGTAAGTAGTCAATAACTATTAAACCAAGTTCTTTTTTCTGCTCAGCTATTAATCTTCTGCATAGAGACCTCATTTCTAAAACACTTAAATTAGGCTTATCATCAATAAAAATTGGCAGTTGACCTAAAGAGTTAATTCCTTCTCCAAGTAAAGGCCATTCTTCTTGTTGTAGTCTTCCGGTTCTTAATCTTCCGCTTTCTATACCTACTTCCATAGAAAGTAATCTATATGTAAGTTGTTCTTTGCTCATCTCAAGGCTAAATACACAAACTGGAAGATCCTGAGATTGAGCTACATTTTTTGCTAGGTTTAAAACCATTGAAGTTTTTCCCATTGAGGGTCTTCCTGCCACAATTATTAGATCACTCCTTTGAAAGCCTTGAGTCATTGCATCAAGGTCATAAAAATTTACTGGAATACCAGCTACAGATGTTCCTAATGATCTGGACTCTATTTCATTAAAAGTACTTGTAAGTATTTCTGCGGCTTGGGTCAGACCTTTTGTCGGTTTTTCTTGACTAATTTCAAAAATTTTCTGTTCTGCCTTATCTAAAACTTCATTGGTTTCTTGTGTTTGATCAAATCCTAGTTGAACAACCTCATTCCCAGATCTGATGAGTTGTCTCCTTATAAATTTATCACTAATTAAATTCGCAACTTGTTCTATTGAAGCTGTTGAAGAAACATTTTCTACAAGTTCAACTAATTTAGAATTGCCTCCAATCTTTTCAAGTGATCCATTGTCAGCAAGCCATGCACTCATTGAAGTTAAATCTGTAGGTTTGCCTTGTGTATGCAACATTAATGCGGTTTTATATATCTCTTGATGAGCATTTATATAAAAGGCTTCTGGTTTAATCAAGTCTGCAATCCTTCCTATCGCATCAGGATCAAGTAAAATTCCCCCTAAAACAGCTTCTTCTGCTTGAATATTTTGGGGAGGTACTAAACCAGCGTTTTCATTATTAAAGTCCTTTTTAAAATTCTTATTAGACCCATTATTTGAAAAAGGAACTGAAACCATGTACTTAAAGACTTAGATATATACTCTGACTACTTTTCCAAATAATGCAACAAAGTCATTAACTTGTTACTTCAATGTTTACTTCCGCACTTACTTCTTGATGTAGTTTTATCTTTGCAACGAAAGAACCTAAATTATGAATATCTGGGACAGTTATGTCTCTTCTATCAATATCTTTTTTCGTAGCTGCCTCTATAGCTTCAGCAACATCTCCATTAGTAACAGTTCCAAAAAGGACACCATCTTCACCAACTTGTTTCTTGATTGTAAATCTACCAATAGTTGCTAATGCGGTTTTAAAGTCAATAGCTTCTTGTTTTACTTTCTCTGCAGCAATTTTTTCTTTTGCTCTTTTTCGTTCAATTTGTTTCAGAATTGAAGGAGTTACATTAGCTGCTTTACCAAATGGTAATAAGAAATTTCTTGCATAACCAGGTGCAACTTCTACAACATCACCATCTCTACCAAGAGTGGCAACTGATTCTGTTAAAACAACTTTTACTCTTTTAGCCATGAAAACATTTATTTATATTTTTAATAATAAGACCTAGAGGGTAATTTTACGTTTTTTGCGAATCCTAATTTGGCAAGAATCTTAATATGTTCCCAAGTTAAATCAATTTGGCCTCTAAATAATCCCTGTCTAGCTGAATTAGGAAATGCATGATGATTGTTATGCCATCCTTCTCCAAAGGTTAAAGCTGCAACCCAAACATTATTTTTTGATCCATCACCACTTTCAAAAGGAGCTTTGCCCCAACAATGGGTAGCTGAGTTTACTAACCAAGTAATGTGATAAACCACTACAAGTCTTAAAGGTATTCCCCATAATACTAATGCCCATCCTCCAACGCCTAATTTTTGACCTATCGCATATAAACATAAGCCAATAGGAATTTGTAAAAAGAGAAAATATTTATTAAGGAATCTATAATATGGATCTTTAATTAAATCTGCACTTAATTTTGGTACAGCTTTTAATGCCTCTACATCCTTAAACATCCAGCCCATGTGACTCCACCAAAATCCTCTCTTACTATTGTGATGATCAACTTCTGTGTCTGAGAAAGAGTGGTGGTGCCTGTGTAGACCAACCCAATCTATTGGTCCATGTTGACAGCTAATAGCTCCGCAAGTGGCAAAAAATCTCTCCAACCATTTTGGAACAACAAATGATCTATGGGAAAGTAAACGATGATAACCTAAAGTGACTCCAAGACAAGCAGTTAACCAGTAAAAGAAAAATAATGCAGTTACTGCAGGTATGCTCCAAAACTGAGGTTGTAATGCTACTAAGGATAATAAATGGATAGCAATCATAAAAAAGATTGTTCCCCATGTTTTATGTAATCTTGGAGGATATCTCTTAGAGTGACTAGATGGTTCAAGTAATTTATCTGAGAGTTCTATAACTTTTTCTGCAGGGACAGGTTTTTTTAATTTGGCTGTTTCTTGGAAGATAACTGATTTCATAATATTGGAAAGACTATTTTCAAAAAGACCGATATGTAATATTATCATACTATACTATTGATTATTTTAATTATCCGTGAGCTTAGGATATCGCGATAAATTATTGAAGGGTCGAAGAGCGATGGCTCATTTGATTCATCTTTGGCACGAGAGGAATGGTTGGTCCCACAGGGTTTTACCCTTGTTGTCTGAAATACTTGATTTAGGAAGAGTACATAATTCTCAGATTTCAAATCTTAGAAATGGAAAGTTATCATCTCCTGGTCCGGAAGTTTTTCTTGCATTAGCACAGGTCAATACGATTCTTGATCAAGGAATAGAATCGATAAGGGATCAATTAGAAAAGAATCATCCAGAATTATGGAGGTCATTACAAGATTCTGCTCTTCCATTAAAAAATGATGCTGATAATCCTTTGTCAGCTGGAGAATTATTTGAAATTTTTTCTGGATTAAAACCTCTCCCATCTTCATTTGATTGGTATATAGAGGATTATGAAGCGTCTGCGTTAAGTGATGCTCTTTCCGATCATTTTTGTCAAAATAGGCCTTGGAGATCTTGTAAAACAATTATTATGGATGCCTACACAGTTTCTAAGTCACTAAGAAGGGACCGATTTGCAGAAGTGATAGCTGGAATAAAAGATTTCACAGCAGAAGAATTAGATGGTGAATTGTTAGATCTTTATGAGACTTCAAAAAAACTTTCTTATTTCAATGGAGGTGGACCCAATGCTTTTCTTACGTACTTAAGAGATATAGTTTCACAAAAAAAGAAAGTTTTAAAGAATGAAAAATAAAAATTATAATTTTAGATTAGCCAAAGAATTTGTTATTTCAGTTGAGGAAGGTTTAAAGGGTATTTTTCATAAAAGATCAAATCAAATTTAT
>QCUA01000046.1 GCA_003210915.1 Prochlorococcus sp. AG-676-L21
ACCGGTTTATATTGGAGGGATGACAAGGATAGAAGATGGTGCAAATATTATTGGTCCCTCTATGATTGGACCAAGTTGTTGCATTTGTGAGGGTGCAACTATAGATAACTCTATAATCTTTGATTATTCAAAAATTGGTAAAGGAGTGCAACTTGTCGATAAATTAGTATTTGGTAGATATTGTGTTGGAAAAAATGGAGACCATTTTGATCTGAAAGATGCTTCTTTAGACTGGTTAATAACAGACTCAAGAAGATTAGATTTAACTGAACCATCTCCTCAACAAAAAGCTATGGCAGAATTACTAGGGACCGATTTGATTAATATTCCAGATTGAGTCCAGCTTTTTCAAGTATCTCTGGTATAAGATATTCTGATTTGACTGCCATAAGATGAATCCCATCTGCAATTTGAATGAAATCTTTAGCTTGCTCTGAAGCAATTAATATTCCTTCTTGAAGTGGATTTTTTGCTTCTTTGAGACGATTTAAAATATTTTCAGGAATATTCGCTCCAGGTACAAATTTATTTATGAAAAGAGCATTTTTATATGATTTTAAAAGGAATACTCCTGCAATAACTGGTATCTCAAGTGGATTGCTGATTTCGCTGCAAAAGTCTGCTAAACATTTTCTATCCATAACTATTTGAGTTTGTAAGAAATTTGCTCCAGCCTCTTTTTTTTTTATTGTTCTACTTTTTAAACTTTTTTGATTTCGACAACTTGGATCTACGGCGGCACCTGAAAAAATTTTAGTTCTTTTGTCTGGAAGTTGTGAAAAAGTAGGATCAATTCCTTGATTGAATGATTGAATTTGTTTTAATAATCGGACTGCTTCAAATTCATGAACGGCTTTTGTTTCTTGCTGATCACCAGCTTTTACAGAATCTCCTGTAATGCATAAAATATTTTTAATACCTAAGGCATTTGCTCCAAGGATATCTGATTGTAAAGCAATTTTATTTCGATCTCTGCATGAAATTTGCATTATCGGTTCTACCCCATTGTCCAGTAATAGTTTAGACATTGCCAAACTACACATTCTCATTATTGCTCTACTTCCGTCAGTAATGTTAACAGCATGCACCTTATTTCTCAGAAGTTGTGCTATCTTAAGAGATCTTGTGGGGTCCCCTCCTCTTGGCGGCATTAATTCTGCTGTAATTACTTTTGAATTTTTTTCTAAAGTTTGCTGAAGTTTTGATTTCAATTGCTTTTTTCCTTACTTGGTTAAGAAGTTTACTGTTACTGCTAAACTCAATTAATATATAAAAGGAACTGTTTAAATGCAAATGGTTGAAGAAGGTATTAACGACATTGATATGATGGGTCTCTCAGCTAGAGAGATGGAAATCATAGATTTAGTAGCTGATGGGCTTACAAATCAAGAAATTGCGGTAAAGCTTACTATTAGTAAAAGAACTGTTGATAATCATGTAAGTAATATGTTCACCAAAACAGGATCCAAAAATAGAGTAGCACTATTGAACTGGGCAATGGATCACGGAAAAATCTGTAGAGATGGATTTAATTGTTGTTCTCTTCCTGATTCAGATCAAGATTAATATTATTTTCTATATCGATACTCGCTATTAAATTCATTAAACAATAATGTTCTGAATTAAGTTCAAAAAGTTTTGCATAATCAAGACATGCTTCTTTATCAGAGTTAACAAATCTTAAAACCCCATCCCTGTCATAAAGACCATACATATCAAATAATAATAAAAAGTATATTTCAAATATAAAAAGAATATAAAGGCAAAGAGAGCTTTTTGGCTAGTTTTTTTAAATCGTTCTTTCCCATTTTGAAAAGGGATGTTTTGTCAGATTAAGATTGGTATACATTTTTAGACCTGTAATTTCTTTTGCTAAAAAAGATGGAAGAATAACTTTTTCTTTTTCTTCAGTAAGCTCAATTTCGGCAATTTCTAAAGGAAAATTTTTGTCTTTAAAGCAATCTATAATCCAATCTTTTTGATCAACTTCTAAAAAAAATCTTTCTTTTTTAATTATATTTTTAAGAGTAGACATGATTTTTTCCCCTTCATTATTTGGTATTAAGTATTCATATTCGTAATTAGTAAAATTTTTAATATGTTTTTTAAGTGCAATTTTAAAGTTTTTGCCGTTAAATCTGATTCTGATGATCCAATCTTCTAAATTGTAGGAAAGATAGCCCTGCTCTATTAAAGTTTTATGAGTAATAAATTTCTTCCATTGATCATTTTTGATAAGAAATCGCCTTTCAATTTCTAATGTCATCTAATTATTTTGATTATTTTTTAATGATAAATCTCCTTTCCAATCGAGCTTTTTGATTAATGTAATGTAATAGGAAATGCTTTTATTAAATTTAATCATTTTACAGGGCTTTGTTACCTTATTAATTTCACAATAATCATTTTCTTTTATAGTCATACACTTTGATCCATCTTTCCAAAGTTTTATTTTTCTTTTATTCTTTTGAACGACTCTAATAACTACTTTACTTGTATCAGGAATAATAATTGGCCGGCTAGCTAAGGTCATAGGACATATTGGATTAATAACGAATGCATTTATTGAGGGGTGTACTATTGGACCTCCTGCAGCCATAGAGTATGCAGTTGAACCAGTTGAGGAAGAAATAATTAAACCATCACCTTTATATTCGTTTACTTTCTCATTATCTATTTCGATTTGAATTTGATTGGTTGGAGAAATATCTTCTTCAACAGATTTAAAATAAAAATCATTTAACGCATCATAGCTTTTGAGTAGTTTTCTTTCTCTATTCTTCTCGTTGCTGTAAACATCACAATGTAATCTGTTTCTAAAATCAATTATGAATTCTTCTTTTTCTAAAATTTTGATAAATGATTGGTCAAATAAAAAATCCTTTTCTTGAGTCAAAAATCCTAAATTGCCGCCAATATTAAAACTAAGTATAGGAATATCATAGTTTACTAATGCATTTGCAGATTTAAGAACAGTGCCATCACCACCAAGAACAATTACTAGATCAGGTAATGCAGCAAGATTATAGAAGTAGCTTTCTAATTGATTGTTATCAAAATCACTTTCTATCCTTTTTGATTTAATATTTCTATCTTCGAGAGCCTTATTACAAAATATAGATGCTTCTTTAGCAATTAAGCTGTTAGAACGATAAATAATAAGCACCAATGAAAGATTCACTTGATGCTTATTACCACTTTAATAAATTAAAACTTTCCATATCAACAGTCACTCTGTTTCTATAAAGAGATAACAATATAGCTAAACCTACAGCAGCTTCTGCTGCTGCAACTGTGATAACAAAAATTGTAAAAACTTGTCCTTGAATTAGGTTATTGTCCACATAAGAAGAGAAGGCCATCAAATTTATGTTCACTGCATTCAACATTAACTCTATACTCATCAGTACTCTTACTGCATTTCTACTATTTAATAATCCCCAAATGCCAATACAAAATAAAACTGAGGAAACTATTAAAAAAGCTTGAAGTGGGATGGATTCTAAATTCATCTTAATTTTTTTTTATAAGTAAAGGTTCATTTGGTTTCTCTATTAGCTCTTGATCTACCGGTAATCCTGTTGAAATATCTTCATTCATGACATCTCTTCTAGCCAAAACAATAGCCCCAATCATGGCCATTAATAGTAATACAGATGCCACTTCAAAAGGGAGCAAATAATCACTAAATAAGTGTTCTCCTATTCTTATTGTAGATTCTTCCCCTATAGATGCATTAGGTTCAGCTAAACCCCAAGTATTGGATAAGTCAACTCTTATTAAAAGACTTAGAAGAGTTAAACAAATTGATGTTGATATAATTCTTCTTGATTTGATATTTTCAATAGCCTTTAAATCTTCTTTTTTGTTAACTAACATTATTGCAAAAATTATTAGAACATTAACTGCCCCTACATAAACTAAAACTTGAGCTGCAGCAACAAAACTTGCGTTTAGTAGTAGATATAAGCCTGCCACACTCATAAAGACTCCCCCAAGCAAAAAAGCAGAGTAAACAATATTCTCTAGAAGAATTACACCTAGTGCTCCAATTATTACAACTAAAGATAATACTGAAAAACAAATTATTTGAGTTGTGACTGCTATAGACATGAATTATTTAAAGTTATTTGTTTGGTTCGACAGTGGGATTTTTAATATCATTCAATTCTGGTTTCATCCAATCAAAAACTTCTTCTGGTAGTTTACCAACTCGAACATCAGAAGGAGGAACTTCATGAGGATCCATAACTCCTTTAGGTAAATATGCAAGTTCCCTAAGAGGTTTTACTGATGGATCAGTTGTAACGTTCGTAGGAAGTCTACCTAATGCTATATTGTCAAAATTTAAATTATGCCTATCGAATGTAGCTAATTCATATTCTTCAGTCATAGATAAGCAATTTGTTGGACAATATTCAACACAATTCCCGCAAAAAATACAGACTCCAAAGTCTATAGAGTAATTTCTAAGTTCCTTTTTCTTAGTTTCCTTATTCATAACCCAGTCCACAACTGGTAAATTTATCGGACAAACACGTACGCATACTTCACAGGCGATGCATTTATCAAATTCATAATGGATTCTTCCTCTATATCTTTCAGAAGGAATTAACTTTTCGTAAGGGTATTGAACAGTAACTGGTCTTCTTCGGAGATGATCAAAAGTTACAGTAAAACCATCATATAAATATTTACCAGCGCTGAAGGCTTCTTTAATATAACTGTTTACTTTTTGAAGAAAATCTTTCATTTTAAAGAATTTACTTTGTTATCTTATTCTAGTGTATTTAATTAATGTTTAAGTATTTCTACTTAAACATTATCCACCAAAAAATTGAGGGAAAGCTAATTTTAATCCTGCCGTCACAAGTAGATTAGCAAGAGATATGGGTAAAAGGAATTTCCATCCTAAATCTAGAAGTTGATCGATTCTCACCCTTGGTGTTGTCCAACGCAATAAAATAGCAACAAAAACCAACAGATATGCTTTGAGAACAGTCATTATGATTCCTATAGAAGCTGTGAAAACTTGAATTACTGGAGCATCAATTGGAAGATTTAGAACTTTAGCAATTATCTCAACAGGAATAGGAAATCCCCATCCACCTAAATAAAGTATGGATACTAATAATGCAGATAGGATTAAATTTATATAACTGCCTAAATAAAATAAAGCAAATTTCATTCCAGCATATTCAGTTTGATAACCCGCTACTAATTCTTCCTCAGCTTCTGGCAAGTCGAATGGTAGTCTTTCGCATTCAGCAAGAGCACATATCCAGAAAATTATGAATCCAACAGGTTGCCTCCATATATTCCAGCTTAATATTCCCGCTCCGCTTTGTTGATTAACAATATCAATAGTACTAAGGGAATTTGTCATTAAAACGATAGCTAGTACAGACAAAGCCAGGGGTATTTCATAGCTAATAGATTGAGCAGCTGCTCTTAATCCGCCTAATAGTGAATATTTATTATTCGAGGCGTAGCCACTCATAAGAAGTCCAATGGGTTGAATACTACTTAGAGCTATCCAAAGAAAAATTCCAATACCAACATTACTAATAAGCAAGTTTTGGCCAAAGGGAACAATTAACCAGGATAGAATAACTGGGACCAATACCAATATTGGTCCAGCAGTGAATAGAATTGAATCTGCTTTTGCAGGAATAATATCTTCTTTTACAAGTAATTTCAGACCGTCTGCAATTGGTTGAAGTACTCCTAAAGCCCCTGCATATTCTGGACCTATTCTTTGTTGAGCAGCAGCAGATATTTTTCTTTCTAACCAAACTGTGACCAATACACCAACTACTGCTGATACTAAAACTAATAACATTGGTAAAGGTAGCCAGATTATATGAGCAAGCTCACTTGAGAGGCCGAAGCCTTTTAAGATTTCATTAAAACTATATTCGAGATCTAATCCGGAGTTCAAAATTTTATTGTTATTTATTCTTTAGATTAACTCTTCATAAACAATATGTGTGTTTTTTATGAAAAGCTGAAGATATTATTTTCGATTTTCTAAAGTAATCCAATCTCTTGGAGCCGAACCTGTATAAATTTGAGACGGTCTAAAAATTCTGTTTGCGCCTAATTGTTCCCTCCAATGAGCTAACCAACCTGCGACTCTTGATATTGCAAAAATAGGAGTAAATAAGTCACGGGGAATACCAAGTTTTCTGTAAACAAGGCCAGAATAGAAATCAACGTTTGGAAAAATACCTTTTCCTCCTAGCCTTGGAATAGCCTCTAACTCTAATTTTTTAGCAACTTCATACATTTCATCTTTTCCAAACCTAACAAAAAGCTCCTCTGCTAATTTCTGAAGAATAATTGCTCGAGGATCTTTAACTTTATACTCTCGATGTCCGAAACCCATTATTTTACTTTTGTTTTGAATAGCATCTTCTAAAAAAGAAGCAGCTTTTTCAGGAGTTTTAATATCTTCTAACATGGCAATTACATCTTCATTTGCTCCTCCATGAAGAGGACCAGCTAATGTTCCTACTGCAGAGGCAATTACCGCGTATGGGTCTGTAAGAGTGCTAGCCGTAACTCGTGCGCTAAATGTACTCGCATTTAAACTATGTTCTGCATGAAGAATTAGGCATCTGTCAAAAACTTTTGCAGCTATGGGATCTTGTTCTTTTTCAGTCAACATGTAAAGAAAATTCGATGAGTAAGATAAATCATCCCTAGGTTGAATAGGATCTTGTCCTTTTCTTATAAGTTGAAATGCAGCAATCATTGTTGGAATTTTTGCAATTAGTCTTATCACTGCGTTGTAGATATACTTGGGATCATCTATTGCTCTTCTTGAGTAGAAAAGACCAAGAGAGGCGGCACTGGACTGTAGGGCATCCATGGGATGCCCTGTGGCAGGAAAGCATTTCATCATATCTCTTACTCTGAAGCTTAATCTCCGATGCATCTGTACTTCTTGTTCAAAATCTCTTAGTTCTGTTGCTGAAGGTAATTCTCCCCAAATTAATAAAAAAGCAGTCTCTAAGAAACTACTTTTCTGTGCTAATTCTTCAATTGAATAGCCTCTATATAATAACTTTCCTTTTTGACCGTCAATATCA
>QCUA01000047.1 GCA_003210915.1 Prochlorococcus sp. AG-676-L21
AGCCTTCACTTACTCTGCAGATAAGTGCTAAAGCTAATCAACTCGCAAAAGAGGGAAAGGACATATGTAATTTAAGTGCTGGAGAACCAGACTTTGATGCTCCCAATGAAATATTAAAAGCAACAAGTGAGGCCATATTTGATGGATATACAAAATATGGTCCTGCCTCAGGAGATTTAGAACTTAGAAAAGCTATTGCTGAAAAACTTAAAACCCAAAACAATTTAAATGTTGAATATGAAAATGTAATGGTAACAAATGGAGCAAAACAGGCAATTTATAATCTTTTCCAGGTTTTATTGAATGATGGGGACGAAGTGATTATACCTGCTCCGTATTGGTTAAGCTATCCGCAGATGGTTAGATTGGCAGGGGGAAAGCCTGTCTTCCTAAAGTCTTCAGCTGAAGATGGATTCAAAATAAATATACAAGATCTAAAATCTAAGATATCTCCAAAAACGAAATTTTTAATTATTAATTCTCCCAACAATCCAACTGGTAGAGTAATGTCAAAAGAAGAGTTGTTACAAATTGCAGAAGTAGTAAGAGAAAATAAAAATATTAATATTCTTTCAGATGAGATTTACGAATTAATTCTTAAAAAAGAATTTAAGCATTTAAGTTTAGCTTCTCTAGCAACTGACCTAAAAGAAAGAATTTTCATAATTAATGGTTTTGCAAAAGGATGGGCAATGACTGGCTGGAGAGTGGGTTATTTAGTAGGACAAAAAGAAGTTATTAGAGCATCATCAGCCTTACAAAGTCAAAGTACAAGCAATGTTTGTTCTTTCGTTCAAAGAGGTGCTTTAGAGGCTTTAAAAGTAAACCGAGAATTTTTCTTAGAAATCAATAGTCATTATGACCTAAGAAGAGAAGCCCTGTATAAAGGGCTAAAAAATATAGAAGGATTATTTATATACCCACCTAATGGAGCTTTTTATGCATTTCCTAGATTACCTAATAATTCCATGACCTCTGTAGAATTTTGTAAAAGACTTCTAAATGATTATGGTTTAGTGGTGGTGCCTGGAAAACCTTTTGGGGATGATCAATGTATTAGAATATCTTGTGCCTCATCAAAGGAAAAAATTCTTGATGGTTTGTCCCGACTAGGGAAAGGCATTTCTGATTATTACTTATAAATGAATAAGATATTTATTAATCTCAAAAAGATAATTGCAACCTCTACTATTTTTTTTGCAACTCTTTCTTCACCCTTAAATGCAAATCCAAAAGTCTTAAAGATCGGGGCAATTCCTGATCAAAATCAAGAGGTGTTAGACAAAAGATTTAATTTGTTTGCAAAAGAATTAGCCAAGACTCTAGATGTAAAGGTAAAGTATATTCCCGTTATTAATTATGTTGCTGCGGTTACTGGATTTAGAACATATGATTTAGATTTAGTATGGTTTGGTGGTTTATCCGGAGTTCAGGCAAGATTACAAACCCCTAATGCAATTGTGATTGCTCAACGAGATATTGATAAAGAATTTAAAAGCGTTTTTATTGTGAATAAGAAATTAAAACTTGATTCAATTTCCAATAAAAATGGACTTAAAAAGCTCAAGAATCTAAGATTTACTTTTGGTTCTGAAAATTCAACATCTGGAAGGTTAATGCCAGAATATTTCCTTAATGATGCTGGAATAAAAATAGAAAACTTTAAAGGGAAAAGAGTAGGATTTAGCGGTAGTCATGATGCAACTATCGCTTTAGTTAATAGTGGAGCCTTTGATGCAGGAGCTTTAAATAAACAAGTGTGGGAAAACAATCTTAAAAAAAATCCTAAACGAACAAATAATGTTAATCTTTTTTGGATAACTCCTGATTATGTTGACTATCATTGGGTTGCTCAAGGAAATCTTGATAATAGATTTCGAAAAGGTTTTACTAAAGAACTTAAATCTACAATTTTTAATTTAGATATTAAAAATACAGAACATAAAAAGATATTAGATATGTTCAACGCAAAAAAATTTGTAGAAGCAGAATCTAGCGACTATAAAAATATCGAGTTAATCGCGAGAAAATTAAAAAAAATCAGATGATTAATCCTCTTCTCGAATTAAAAGAGGTAACCTATAAAAATAAAAATAATTTCACCTTAAAAAACGTAAGTTTACGAATTAAATCGGGTGAAAAAATTGCATTATTAGGCAAAAGTGGCGCAGGTAAAACTACCCTTATATCTATTCTTAACGGAACACTCAAGCCTAACGAAGGTAGAGTCAATTTATTTAATACAGAATTTGATAAATTAAACTTTTATCAAAAGAGTAAGATATCAACTATCTGGCAAGATTTAAGATTAATAGAAGATCTATCAGCAGAACAAAATGTTAATTGTGGACTTCTTGGAAAACAAAGTTTCCTATTTGCTTTTAAAAATTTACTAAATATAAGTTCTTTTAATAAAGCTCATCAATATATGCAAGTTTGTAATCTTAAGAAATCTATTTTTTCCAAAAATATTAGAAAAATATCTGGAGGCCAAAAACAAAGAGTTGCTATTGCAAGATCATTAATTCAAGAGTCGGATATCCTACTCGCTGATGAGCCTTTTAATAATTTAGATCCAAAACTAACTTCTAATATTAAAAATCTATTATTAATTACTAAAAATAAAAATAAAATAAAAGTTCCTAATACTACTTTAATTTCTTTGCATAGATTAGATATATTAGATGGTTTTAATAGAATTATAGGAATGAAAAATGGTGAAATATTATTTGATTTAGAGAAAACAAAATTAAAAAAAAATCATTTAAACAAGATTTATTAGATAATTGAATAAATTAAAATTAAATTCTTCTTCAATAACTTTTCTACCAATACTAGTTTGTATACCTATAGCCTATGAACTATTTATTAATTTTCATATTGGAGGAATTGAATTATTTAAAGAATTTATTATTTCTGCCTTAAATCCAAAAATTAATAATGAAATCATCTTCACCTTAGTAAAAAGATTAAATGAAACTATTTTTATTGCATTTTTTAGTTGGCTAATAAGTATTATATTTGGGGTTATTTTTGGAATATTATCTTCAGAAATTTTTTATAAAATATTAAATTTACCTATATTTTTAAAGAGATTTTTAAATTTATTTTTAACTTTTATAAGATCGATTCATGAAATAATTTGGGGACTTATATTAATGCAAATATATGGTATAAATTTTTCAATTGGAATAATAGCTATTTGCATTCCTTATGTTGCTATAAATGCAAAAGTTTTTAGTGAGCAAATTGAAAATATTAATCTTAAAACTATTGAATCAATTAAACAAATTAATGGTATTAAATCTTCCACTTTAATAACATTAGTTTGGGCTCCAGTGATAGAAACCTTTAAAAATTTTGGGTTATACCGTTTGGAATGTGCCATAAGAAGTACAGCAGTTTTGGGATTGTTTGGAGTTGGAGGAATAGGCACAAGTATATTTTTATCCTTTCAAACTTTGAATTTCCGAGAGTTATGGACTTATCTTTGGGGCTTAGCTTTTTTAATTATTATCTCAAAAGAACTATTAAAAAAATTCAACCTCTTTAACACTTCTAAGAATTTTTTGACCTATTTTGTAATAGCTTTATTTTGTATTAGTTTATTTTCTTTATCTTTCTTTGTTTATTTTATATTTAATAAGAATGCAATACCTTTTAATTCAATCAACAATCTTTTGATATCAAACTTTAATTTTATTTCATACGATTTTTTAAAGCTATTATTAGAAACAATAGTTTTATGTCTTTTATCTACTGGAATAGCTATAAGTTTTCCTCCCATTTTTATATTGATTTTAAATAATAAAATAGGAATTACAATTATCAGAATAATCTCATTTTTATTTCGTTTAATACCACCGCCTGTATTAATTCTAATACTTTTAATGTTTAATGATCCTTCAATATCTTTAGCAGCAACAACATTAGGATTACATAACGCAGCTATAACTAGCAAGTTGCTTTTGGCGAATTTACATAACCAAGATAATAAACAATATATTGCGATGAAATCATTAGGAGTTGCAAAGAGGTCTAGTTGGCTTTTCGGATTATTTGTTAAACAAGCAAAAAGTTACTTAGCATATTGTGCTTATAGATCCGACATCATAATTAGAGAAACCGCCATTCTAGGAGTAATTGGAAGTGTTGGTTTAGGTTGGCAACTTCAAGAATCATTGAGTTCATTTGCATGGGAAGAAGTTATAGTGATTTTGTTTGCTTATAGCTCAATTGCAATAATTGGAGAATTAATAAATGGTAAAATCAAAAGTAATCTAACTTGATTAGTAATAAAAATCTTCCCAAATCAAGTGAAATAATTTAAAGGAAATTAGTGCCTGTTTTACCAAAACAATTGGTTGTAATCGGAGATAGTTCAGTATATGGATGGGGGGATACTGTAGGAGGAGGATGGTGCGAAAGACTAAGAAAAGAATGGTCTAAATTTCATGATTTTCCAATTATTTATCCACTAGGTGTAAGAGGAGATGGAATTGAAAAGGTTGCTTTACGTTGGGAAAAAGAATGGTCATCAAGAGGAGAAACAAGAAGAAATAAACCCAAAGCTATCCTCTTAAATGTGGGTCTTAATGATACTCCAACAATTGGACAAAAAAATGGGAGGCACCAATTAGAGATAAATGGATTCGAGTATGGATTAGAAAGATTAATTTTTGAAATGAAGTCCCAAACTCAAGTTTTTGTAATTGGGCTAACCCCAGTTGATGAAAACAAAATGCCATTTGCTGGATGTTTATGGTATTCAAATGATTTCTGTCATTCTTATGAAAGAAGAATGGAAGAAGTCTGTATAAATCAAAATGTCCCTTTTCTGCCAACTTTTAGAGAAATGTACTCAGATAATAGAAGTAAGAATTGGATCGCAGAGGATGGTATACACTTAAATGCGCATGGACATCTTTGGATTTATCAACGTCTTAAAAGTTGGGATATTCTTAATAAATGGAAGGAATCCTAATTTTGATAAAAGGTAATTTAATTAGAAATTTTGAGATAAAAAATTAGAACAAAAATAGCAATTATAGAAGAAATACTTGTTTGAATAGAATTTACTAATTCATTACTTAATTTATATTTGTCTTGAAATTTAGCTCCAATAAAACTTTCAGAAATTGTTGCTAAAAAACCAGAAATTACAACTATCAAAAATTGATATTTTGTTGAGATGATATTTAAAATAAACATTATTAATGACATAAATAATGCACCTAAGGCACTTGCCGCTGTGCCTTCTAAACTAATTCCTCCTTCTGTTCCCCTTTCAACTTTTCTAAACGAAGTAATTAGATATGTATTTCTACCAAATCTTTTTCCTATTTCACTACCAAAAGTATCTGCCAACTTTGCGACAAAACTTGCAGCAAAACCAATTTTGTAAAAGACTAAATTAGTAAAATTCAACTTTACCATTATTGCAAAAAACAATCCTGTTGCAGCCGAACCCCAAACATTTTCAGGACCTCTTTTACCACCTCTTTTTTCAGCTATTCCTTTTTCGTTTTTAAATTTATAACCAATTTTTGTCACAAGAGATCCAAGGAATAAATATATTACAACAGAGCTCCAACCTTGCCATGACAAACATCCCCATAAAATAGACCCTAATACCCCAGCACTTATCCACCCCCCTTTTGTCATCAATGGGACTCTAAAAAACAAAAAAATTAGAATAAAATTAATTAAAAAACCAAATAAAAAATCATTAGAAAGTAAATTCATTTTTTTAAAGAATTAATTTAAGATGATTACGCCATTGACTAAGAATTGAAGTTGCACTAACAGTAGCTGTTGAAGTTCTTAAAATGCTTTCTGAAAGTTTTACAAAAGCAATTTTATTTTTAATAAAAAATTCTATTTCACCTTTGGACCAGCCTCCTTCCGGTCCAATTACATTCCATAAAATTCCTCCTTTTTTATCCAAAACACTTTGCTTTTTTTGTAACCAATGGTTTAAATTATCAGAGCTAACATCTCTTGTAACAGATACTGAAATAATATCTTTATTTTCTATAGAATTTATCCAGTCGACTAAATTAATATCACTCAAAATAGATGGTCTCCATAATCTCTCACATTGTTCAACAGCTTCATTAACAATTGCATTCCATCTTATAAGTTTATTTGTGAAGTTGGTATACTTCTTAACTTGTCTATCTGAATACAAAGGTTGTATAAAATCAATTCCTATTTCAGTACACATTTTTAGAATATCTTCAAAACCATTTTTAGGAATAACAACAGCTATTCCTAATAAAATTTTTTCTTTTTCTTGAAATAAATAAGGATTATTAATATTGTTTATCTTTATAGAATTGTCCTCTAAGTTTATAGCTTTCCACAATGAACCTTGGCCATTAGTGATAAATATTTCTTTACCAATTTTTATTCGCATTACTTTATTTATATAGCGCGCTTCATTATTTTTAAGTTTTAAATTATTGTTCTTGATATTAATTATTCTTTCATTCTGTATAAAT
>QCUA01000048.1 GCA_003210915.1 Prochlorococcus sp. AG-676-L21
TAAAGCCTAAATCGAGTTTTTTTTAAAAACCAATCAATCAAATATTGACCAACACATCCGTTAGAGCCTGTTATTAATAAGTTTTTAATTGCCAAAATATAAATTAATAAGTTAGTTTTTTCCCATGTTCAAAAAATGTTTGAGCATTTTCTTCTGGTGTGCCTGGCAAAATTCCATGACCTAAATTAAGAATATATTTTCTCTCTTTTACTTTATTGAAAGTATTATCGATTCTATCTTTTATTGAATCTTTATTTCCAAATAATATACCAGGATCAACATTTCCCTGTATTCCAATTCCTATAGGAATTCTCTTGCAAGCCTCCTCAATATCTACAGTCCAGTCTAGTGATATTATATCTACACCAGTTTTAGCCATTCTTTCTAATACCCCAGCACTTCCCGATATGTACAATATTATTGGAGTATCTGGGAATTCTTCTTTAACGATGTCAACAACTTTCTTTTGATAGGGGCCAGCAAATATATCGTAGTCTTGAGGACTTAATTGTCCTGCCCAAGAGTCAAAAATTTGTACAACTTGAGCTCCAGATTTTATTTGATACTTTAAATACTCACCAATCGATTTTGCAAAGTGATCCAGAAGTTTGTGAAGTAAATCAGGTTCTTTAAAAGCCATTGACTTTATTAAAGAATAGTTTTTACTGCTTTTACCTTCAACTACATATGCAGCTAGAGTCCAAGGCGCTCCAACAAAGCCTAGAACCGTTGCTTCATTTTTTACATCTCTTTTTAATGATGAAAGGACTTCTCCAACAAAACTTAAACTTTCGTTCGGAATTAATTCTTTTAAATTTTCTATTTGGTGAATATTTCTTATGGGATCTTCTATTATTGGACCCTTACTTTCTATTATTTCAAAGTTGATTCCCATACCAGGAAGAGGGGTGAGAATATCTGAAAAAAGAATTACACCATCTGGTTTGAAAGCCTTAAAAGGTTGCATTGAAATTTCATAAGAGAGTTCTGGGTTCTCAGATCTTTCCCTAAAGCTTGGGTAGCGCTCTCTTAAATCTCTATAAATCTTCATATATCTGCCTGCTTGTCTCATCATCCATACTGGAGGCCTATTAACTTTCTTTCCTAAGGCAGCAGATAGTAAAAGTGGTAAATTCTCACCCATTTTTTGAGTTCAATATGTTTTTTTAAAAAAAATTAAAAATCTTTAATCTAAAAATTTTACAACGTGGAGCAGATTAAAATCATTATGTGAAGAATTAAATGAAATTGTCTAATTAATAAATCTTTATTATCGCTTTGGTTGATGCTTAAAGATACTTACACTTAGCGGTGGTAAAACAATTTCAAGAGCATTTTCATAATTATGAATATTATATTTTAAAGTTTCCTTCCCTCCCATATTACCTTTGTTACTGCCGCCATATTTAGAACCGTCTGAATTGAAAATCTCTTTATAAAAGCCTTCTAAAGGAACACCTATTTTATAGGATTCATGAAAATTAGGAGTAAAGTTTGCAACAACTACAAGCCATTCATTACTTTCATTTTCCCTTCTCATAAAACTGATAACTGAATTGGAGGTGTCATCGCAATCTATCCATTGGAATCCATAAGGATCAAAGTCGTTTTTCCATAAAGAAGGCTCATTTTTATAAAGTTTATTTAAGTCATCAACCAAGTTTCTAATACCTTTGTGGGGTTCAAATTCTAAGAGTTCCCATTGAAGATCATCCCAAACATTCCATTCTTGCCTTTGTCCAAATTCCATTCCCATGAAAATTGTCTTTTTACCAGGATGTGTCCACATGTAAGTTAATAAAGCCCTAGTATTTGCAAATTTTTTCCAATCATCTCCTGGCATTTTATGTAAAAGATGACTTTTTCCATGAACAACTTCATCATGGCTAAGGGCAAGCATAAAATTTTCGGTGTAATTATAAGTTATTGAAAAAGTCACACTATTTTGATGAAATTGTCTAAACCAAGGATCTATTTCAAAATAATCGAGCATATCGTGCATCCACCCCATATTCCATTTTAAATTGAAACCTAGTCCACCTACATTTGTCGGCTCGGTAACCATTGGCCAAGTCGTGGATTCTTCAGCAATAGATAGTGCACCTGGAAAATGCTGAAAAAGGACATGGTTTGCTTGCTGAAGAAATTTAACAGCTTCTAAATTTTCATTCCCACCATTTTCATTAGGAATCCATTCACCCTCTGGTCGTAAATAGTCTCTGTATAACATTGAAGCTACAGCATCTACTCTTATCCCATCAATATGGAATTCCTCAAACCAATAAATAAGGTTTGCTACTAAAAAATTTCTTACTTCATTTCTACTGTAGTTAAAGATTAAAGTGCCCCATTCTTTATGTTCTCCAATACGAGGATCGCCGTGTTCATATAGATGACAACCATCAAAGAAAGCTAAACCATGTTTATCTTTTGGGAAATGGCCAGGAACCCAGTCGAGAATTACACCTATACCCTCTGCATGACATCTATTTATAAACTCTTTGAATTCATTAGGAGTGCCATATCTACTTGTTGGAGCGTACCAACCGGTGACTTGATAGCCCCAAGAACCATCGAAAGGATGTTCCGAAATAGGCATTAATTCGATATGAGTAAATCCTCTTTCTTTCACATATGGGATAAGCTTTTCTGTTAACTCTGGATAAGTTAAAAATCTTGTCCCAGGTTTTAAATCTGCGGCAGGAACTGGAGATCTTGATTGTCCATTCTTTTCAAAATATTTATTATCAATCGAATCATGCATCCAACTTCCCAAATGCATCTCATAAACTGAAATAGGTTTATTAATTTGGCTAGATGAATCTCTATTAGTTATCCAAGAATTATCTCCCCAATTGAAATCATTTAGTTTAGATACTATTGAGCTATTTTGGGGTCTGATTTCATGAAGGAAACCATATGGATCTGCTTTTTCATAAATATGTCCTTGTTGAGTTCTTATTTCATATTTATAAGCATCTCCTTCTTTCATTATTGGCATAAATAATTCCCAAATACCACCCAGCCTTTTTTGCATAGGATGATGTCTACCGTCCCATGAATTTATATTTCCGATTATTGAGATTGATTTGGCATTTGGTGCCCAAATACAGAACATTACCCCTTTTTTATTTGTATCCTCATGAAGGTGAGCCCCCATTTTTTTCCAAATATGATGGTGGTTACCTTCAGCAAAAAGGTGTCTGTCTACTTCCCCCATCCATTCTTCCCTATAAGCCCAGGGATCTTGCTGAGAATGAGAAATACCTCCTCTTGATACATTTATTTGATAATTATTTTTGGGGTCTTCAGGAAGTGTTACTTCAAACAGCCATTTATGATTTAATGTAGTTGTTTTATATGTTTTATCTTTAAAAGTAATATTTACTTCATCTGCCTCAGGCATCCATACTCTTGTTATCCAATGTCCATTAACGAAATGGGGACCTAAAATATTTAATGGATTATCATTGCAACAATTTTCGAGGTTGAAAGCTTCTGATTTAATCCAGTCTGCTTGAATAGTTTCTTTCATGACTGGTAGCTGTTAAGAAATTAGTTTATCAAATTATCAACCAAATAAAAAAACTTAATTGAAAAATGGAGTCATTTTCATAAATGTTTTATTAAGTTCAAAACTTAAAGTTATTATTTTGTGATTAATAGTTGGGGCCCCAAGCATATCGTCGCCAAATCCTGAATTAACACCAATCGCTGGGTATGCAGCAGCTGAAATAGATAACCTTAGTTTTGTACCTTTTAGAATCGTAATGTTGGTAGGATGCATTGCGATTTTGCAATCACATTTTTTGTCTCTTTGTAAGTTTTTAACTCTTAAAAATCCAGTTGAAAATTGATTAACAGTTTTATCATGTTCATTAACTAGAGATAAAGCAAGACATATATCAAAGCTTTTCTTATCACTTTTTACAGAGGTTTCAAGTATAGGTATTCCTGAAAGCTGAAGATCTTTTTGGAAGGAATTGGTTTGAAAAACACCCACATCTAATCTGTTGTCCAAAATATATCTATCAAACAACCCAGGATTTGGACCTAAGTGTCCTCCGTCACCTTGAAATGGCCTCCAAGGATCATGAACAATTGAAAACCAGCCCGACCCTTTTGAATTTAAGAGAAGACTTCCATCAATAATCTCGATATTTGCAGTTCCATTACTTTCAAGACCAAACTTGTAATCATAAATCTTGTCCTCTTCAATTAAATCCCATTGTTTTAATGATAGATTCCAAATTTTGTTATGTTTAAAATAACTTTTATTATTCATTTCTTTATCCGTTTTGAGGTGGGTATCAAAAAAATCTAACAAGGTTTTTTGTGATCCTTCCCACCAATTCAGATGTGTAGAATCCCCAATAATTATGTCAGGATTTCCACCTGCTGCTTTTGATTTTTGATAGAGGTCAAATGCTCCTCCTAGATGAGGATCCCAAAGACCACCAATAATTAACATTGGTTTTTTTAGCCATGATGAAATTAGTTTTATCTCTAGAAAATCTTTATTTTGATTTAGATTATTAAGCCATTCAAGTACGAAGTTATTGGGATCATATCTTTTTAAAAGATCTAGTCCTTTTCTTAAATAACTTTTATTTTCTAGGGCTGATATTATTTCTTCCCATCCTAAAGAATTATTTTCCCTTCTCATCTTTAAGGCAGCTATTTGTAATCCCCACGCAATATTATTATTCCACCAAAAAGCCCCCCCATCAGAACTCCAATGATTTTTAAAATCTATCCCCGTCATTGCAGGCGATAAGCAATCAGGAGGCTTTGAATCTTTTGTTCCTGTAAGTTGAGTTAATCCTTGATATGAAAAGCCATATAAGCCAAGTTTCCCATTGCATTCTTTTAGAGATCTTACCCATTGGTGCGTTTCTGATGTATCACTAGGTTCTTGAGAGAAACCTTTGAATAAACCACCAGATGATCCCTGACCTCTAACATCTTGTATTACTACTATGTAACCCTTTGAGGCCCACCATTCAGGATGAGAATAAGTAATTGTTGAAGCTATTTCTCTTCCATATGGTTGTCTCATCAATAATGCGGGCCAAGAACCTGTATCTTTAGGTGTCCAAATTCTTGATACTAGTTCTACTCCATCATTTAATCTTAAAGACTTATCAACCCATTTTACTTCCAGCATTTAAGTGTTTAAATAACCTGAGGACAATGAAGACCAATTACGTAAATAGATAGGATTTCCGCATTAATTTGATTCAGGTTATTTTTTTTTGCAACAAACTCTAAAGCTTTATCTGAACTTGCAGAGATTCCTTTTGCATTTAATTCTTTAAATTTATTACACAATTCAATTGCATCAGTAGGATTCTTTTTGACGCTCTCTAATAGACTTGATTGACTTGAAACAGGATTTATGATAATTAACGATAAAAATAATAATAAAAAAGAGTTTTTCATTTTATTTAAAATCTTTTCTAAATTCTACATTAAAAAAATCTTTTAACCAAGATTTTAAATAGATTTACAGATTTCTTTAGCCCTCTTTATCCAATCTTTTAAAGTGGATAAAGTTATAATTATTTGAGTTTTAGTTCTAAGACTTCTCTCCAATCTTCCAATTCTCTCTTTGAGATCATACGGGTTTAAAACTGAAAGAGATTTTATAGACCCTACCCCACAATGTAATAGTAAATAAGATTCATATGGAGTTATTGAAAGCTCATTTTTAAAATTAGCAATAGCTCTGATTTTTCTTAAATTATTTAATGTACATAATGAGTGAGATTTTTGGATGATATTTAATTCGGAATCACTAAGTTGACTTAATCTTTTAAAGTCATTTAGTTTCTTTTTAATTAAAAAAGTTTTTTCATGTCTGAAATTCTCAGGTAAAATTTCTAAAAATTTTTCTTCTATCATCAGCGATGATATCAACTAATTCAATAAACTTTCCATTACCATTTAATTTCAAATCTAATTTATCCTTTTTATTAAGAGGAATAGAACCTGAAATATTT
>QCUA01000049.1 GCA_003210915.1 Prochlorococcus sp. AG-676-L21
AAAAGCCATTTATCAATAGGTAACCCAACTTTTCTCAAAGGTTTCATAAACCAACTTAAGGCCCAAACTATATCTTCTTGTAATGTTGTTAGGAGCATCAAATTCACACTATGAATAACAGTAAATATTAAAGTTGAAGTTTTTATTCCTAACTCAAAGGCTTTCCTAGATAAGTTGTAGGGCCCAAGAGTTATAAATCCTATTTTCTTAGATGGAATTTCTAAAATATTCCAATGTTTATGACTTTCTAAAATTAAATTCAATTCATTCGGATCTCTTAAAGGGCTATCAAGAGATTGAATATCAGAAGATACTATTAATGATAATAATCCAATTAATAATGATAATCCTAAAAGGAAGAGGAGTGATCGCCACCAAACTCTAAAAGGTAACAAACTTATAAAAGTAATTAATATCAAACAAATAACTAAACTTAGTCTCCAAAATGGGCCCGCCCAGATTGGTGTAATTAGAAAAATCAATACTGCAATTATCTTTAATCTACTGTCTACAATTCTTAACCAACTTCTATTACCATCAACATATTGTCCAATAGGAAATTTAGTAAGAATATTCATTAATCTTTTTGAATAATATTAATATTCTTTTTTGATGTCTCCTTTTCTAGATCTCTTTGCTGTTTTCCTCTCCAAAGTAAAATTATTGGAGAGCCTTCAAACCCAAGATTTAATCTTATTTGTTTTTCAATATATCTTCTATATGTAATTCCAAATAATTTTGGGTCATTTACAAAAAGAGTAAAAGTTGGAGGTTGATTTTTCACTTGAGTCCCATAGTAAAGTCTTCCTTGTTTTCCGCTTCTCTTTGTTGGTGGACTTTTCCATCCAAGAGCCTCCTTAAGCACTTCATTAACGACTGAAGTTGTAACTCTCCTTCTATGTTGGGTTACAGCACTTAGGGCATGCTCAAAAATATTTTCAACTCTTTGACCAGTCAAAGCTGAAATGAAAATCATTTTTGACCAATGCAAAAAATATAATTTTGATCTAAGTTCTTTTTCTGCTTGATAGATTGTGGAATTATTTTTCTCTACAAGATCCCATTTATTCACTACAATTACACATGCTCTACCTTCCTCTTCTATTCGCCCAGCCAATTTCTGATCTTGATCAGTCACACCATCTATAGCATCAATAACTAAGACGCAAACATCACTTCTATCAATAGATTTAAAAGCTCGATTAATACCAAAAAATTCAGTTCCATATTTTACATTTTTTTTTCTCCTTATTCCTGCTGTATCCACTATTTTCCATAGTTGGGAATTTTTCTTGATAAGAGTATCTATTGAATCAGTTGTAGTCCCACTTATATCACTAACTATTGCTCTTTTTTCTCCGCAAATAGCATTTAACAAACTAGATTTACCAACATTTGGTCTTCCAATAATTGACATCATTATTTTATCTTCTTTATCTTCAGCATTTAAATCTTTAGGAAATCCATCAATAACAAGGTCTAACAGATCCCCCGTTCCAGAGCCATGAATAGCGGAGACAGGGTAAGGTTCCCCTAAACCCAATTTCCAGAATTCAGAGGCCAAAGAAATGCCTAAGGAGGTAGATTCGCATTTATTTACAGCAACAATTGTCTTACAAGCTGAATTCCTTAGCCATTTTGCTATGGATAAATCTCCATCAGTTACTCCTTGATTTCCATCAACTACAAATAAAGCCAAAGAAGCCTCTTCTAATGCTAAAAATACTTGAGTACGAATCTCAGGAAGG
The DNA here is from genome assembly GCA_003210915.1 of Prochlorococcus sp. AG-676-L21. Classification (GTDB taxonomy): domain Bacteria; phylum Cyanobacteriota; class Cyanobacteriia; order PCC-6307; family Cyanobiaceae; genus Prochlorococcus_A. The sequence continues at coordinate 1,749 of QCUA01000049.1, forward strand.
AATTCACTATCATCTTCAAAAACTAGTCCTCCCGTATCAACAACTTGAAATTCCCTCCCACCCCAAGAAGCATTTTGATAAGTTCTATCTCTGGTAACTCCAGGTTTATCGAATACAATTGCATCATTACTTTGGCATAACCTATTAACCAAAGTAGACTTCCCAACATTAGGTCTTCCGATTATTGCTATTGATGGAAGAGTCAATTATTCCCCAAGAAAATTATATATATTACAACTATACCTTCAATACGATCTTTTACTCTAAACAAGAATATTTATTTGATTTCAGGATCTCCATAATGACCTTTTGCTGGATTAGGAGATGAGATAGATAATTTAGGTAAATCACAAGAATCATCTAAAGAAGAACTCGAGTCAATAGCCCAATAGATCAACCAATTCACGGCAGTTGCTCTTCTTGTTCTTCTAGGATAAAGTTCATTAATTTTATAACCTTTAAAATTAAGAATATTTTTTAAATTTTGTTTGTGATCTTTTGGTATAGATCGTGTCAAGTGAACTGAAGCTGATCGTTCTGAAATGATTTGAGGAGCTTTTATAAATTTTTCTGACCAATATAAGGGAGTTAAGGAACTTGATATCCATCCATCCATAGACGGTTGATTGCTATAAAAAAGTCTTTCCCATACCAATTCACATACAAAAATATCACTCACTTTATCTTCAAGTATTAGAAACAATATTTTCCTACTTATCGGCCATTTAAATTCATTTTTTTGAAAATTGTCCTTACTCATTAATTAGGTCTTATCAAAATCAAAGAAAAATAAGGCATGGTCTCCACGTTATATTTTGAAGCATATTGGATAATTTGATCAGGCATCCCTACATTTAAAGCGATTAAAGCTTTATTGATGATTTTCTCTTTTTTTAAAATTTCTTTAACTAAACTCCATCTTTTCCCAACTTTCATTACTGCTAATACAGTTTTATTAACTTTACTTTGAATTATTAGAGCTGTTAATTCTGATTTAGAAGAAGGACATTCTTTTATTATCAATGTCTCACCTTTCTTCACTAAATCAAAATTACCTAGAGCTGCTGCTGCTGAGACAGATGATATACCTGGGATGGTTCTTGTTATTATTTCAGGATAATTATTATTTATTATTCTCAAAATATTAGAGGAACTTGCATATACTGAAGGATCTCCAAGACAAAGTAAAGCAACAGCTTCGTGATTTCTAATAGATTTAACAATTATATCGACAGCATTAGACCAGATTTGATCTGGATTATATTCTTGCCTTGCCATTGGAAAAATAATGGGTATTTTTCTCTTGAATTTTATATATTTTTTGACTATTTCCGCAGATGAACTCTTCTTATTATCACTTGAAATTGGGAAAACTATAAGTTTTGCTTTTTTAATTGCCTGCACTGCAGCAATAGTTAGTAAAGAACTATCTCCAGGACCAACACCCACTACTGTTAATGAGGCAAGATCACTTTTAAAACCAAGCACATTTTTTAGAGTTTTTTTAATTTCCATAAATTAATAACAAAATACACTTAACTATGAATTCTTGGCAAAGCAAAAGTTTGGGATAAGATCTTCGATTCAATATTAGATAATTCCTCTAATCTTTTGTAGGTTTTATTTTTAGAGAATTTAGTCTGTGCTAGTTTCCAATAAATTCCAAAATGTCTTGCTTCACTTTCAAGCAAAGACTCATAAAGCAACTTAAAAGATTTGTGCTCAGAATTCAATGCTAGTAAACTTAATCTTTCATGACTTCTTGCTTCAATAAGTCCTGCTATTAAGAAACTGTCTAACATCCTATAAGGTTCCTCCTTCCTGACACATTTAGCCAATTCGGCTCCATATGGGGGAGGCTTTAGAGCTTTAAGCGAATGACCAAGATCCTTTAATAAAAATATTATTTTTTCAAAATGCTCTAACTCTTCCCTTGCTATAGGGCTCAAAACTTCAGACAGATCTGGTTCAGATGGATATCTAAACATTAATTGAATTGCAACTCCAGCAGCTTTTCTTTCACAATGAGCATGATCAATAAGTATTTCTATTGGATTCGACAAAGCTAGCTCTAGCCAATTTTCTGAGGATAATGAGGATAAATATTTAATATTAGAAGAAGGCCTTTTAAGATCTACTAGCATTTACTTATTATTATTTAAAAAGTCAATTATTCCATCAAGAGCAAGAAAATAACTTGTAATACCAAATCCACTAATTATTCCTATTGCTTTGTCTGTAAGAAAAGATTCTTTTCGAAATTCTTCCCTACTAAAGATATTTGAGATATGTAGTTCTACAAATGGAATTTCTGATCCAATTAAAGCATCTCTTATAGAAATTGAAGTATGAGTGAAAGCTCCAGCATTTATAAGTATTCCTTGGATACTTTTAACTGAATTTTGGATTTTATCAACTATTTCGCCTTCATGGTTACTTTGAAAGCATTCAAGATTAATACTTTTTTCTTTGGCAACTTTGGTTAAATCATTTTCAATATCATTCAAGGTTTTTTTTCCATATATATCAGGTTCTCTAGTTCCCAGCAGATTAAGGTTTGGCCCATTTATCAATAAAATATTCATCAGCAATTAAGTCTTTTCTTTTAAATGCTATCTAGAAAGAAACAAAAAAACCAAAACATTTTCACACAAAGTGACCATTAACTGATAAGTTCAAATAGTGGGGGTCGGTGCCCGAGTGGTTAAAGGGGGCGGACTGTAAATCCGCTGGCTCTGCCTACGTTGGTTCAAATCCAACCCGGCCCACTTTTTTTTTCAGCCCTTGTAGCTCAGCGGTAGAGCACTCCCTTGGTAAGGGAGAGGTCTCGGGTTCAAGTCCCGACGAGGGCATACCTCGAGACCCTTCTATCACTAGCCTTCAAGAATTTAAAAAGAATTAAATAATTTTAGATCACTAAATATAGACGAATTAGAGCATAATTTTTTTACATTAAAATAACTTCTCTTGGTAAGGGAGATACAAACAACGTACAAATAAGTTAGATATGATTGAGAAAATTGGGTCGTTTATGGCATTATCTTCATATCGAATGCACAGAATATATCTTGCCGCGACAATGAGATATGGACTAGGTTCTAATGATCCTGAAGAGTTAGCCTTTTACAACAAAATCAGGGGAGAAATGGATGATATGAAAAAAGACACCGTTAAAATAGGAATACCACTTAGATGGAATAAATAAATGAGTCTGAATACTTTTTGATTGGTAGATGGAGGTCTGATGATTTTAGGTTTGCCATTATTGATGATTCTTAAAGGGAAAAGCTCTCATAAAATTGGGTCATAAGACCCAAGTGATCGACTGATAATATTTGAAGTGTTACTTTGGGCTAAATATCTCCATAACACAGTTAGATAGGCGGTAAAGATTATGATTAACTTTCCCTTATTTGTAGAGGGTTTATTATTTCCTTTATTAGGATTAGTTCTTTTTGTTATTTACAAGAGATCAAAAAGAAAAAAGAGAAAATTTCATGCGCCACCTACACACCAACTTCCTAGCTAATTGGAAAATAAAGGTTTTAATATAACTCAAGGAATGGTTTTGCTACTTTTAAAGCCTTTAGATTTACCTCCAAACTTTATTTTAAATTTGATTATTTACATAACAAACCCTAAATATAATATTGGTTACGAATAAAAAAATATTGATAAAATTTCAATCCCAAGGATAATTAAACCTGCGAATTAATATTTATCAAGATACCTAGTAAATAGTAAATATTTTTATCTTCTCTATTTAAAAATTTCAGCTTATTTTAACCATTTTGAAATTTAATTGGTGAGCCTCTATCCGTATATTCGAGTACCTCAAACCGTACATATTTATTAATCGCATGACTCGTCTATTTACTTAGAACATATGTATAGTTGTCATAAGAAAATGTCTACCACACCAACAAAAAAAGAATTTTATAACTCTGAGATTAAAAAAAGATCAGAAGAAGAACTTCTGGAGGAAGAAATCAGAAATCAGCAAACT
>QCUA01000050.1 GCA_003210915.1 Prochlorococcus sp. AG-676-L21
AAAAACCTGAATTAATTCAACCAGATGCAAATGCCTCTTATGAAGAGATAATAGAAATTAACCTATCTAAAGTTACACAACCAATAGTAGCTTGCCCAAATGATCCAGATAATGTCAAAGAAATTAAAGATGTAGAAAATACTAAGATCGATGAAGTATTTATAGGATCCTGCATGACTAATATCGGACACTATAGAGCTGCTGCTAAGGTCCTGGAGGGTATTAACAAACTAAATGCAAAACTATGGATATGTCCTCCAACAAAAATGGATGAGGAGACACTAAAAGCAGAGGGATACTATGAAATATTTGAAAAATGTGGAGCAAGATTAGAATTGCCAGGTTGTTCATTATGCATGGGAAATCAAGCAAGGGTAGATGAAGGTTCTGTTGTTTTCTCAACCAGCACCCGAAATTTTGATAATAGACTTGGCAAAAATGCCCAAGTATTTTTAGGAAGTGCTGAATTGGCAGCAGTTTGTGCTCTTCTAGGAAAAATACCTACAGTAAATGAGTATCAAGATATTACTAAAAACAAGATAAATCCATACTCTGATGAACTTTATCGTTATCTTCAATTTGACGAAATAGAAAATTTTAGTTTGTCAAAATGATAATAAACTATGCAAAAGCTAATAAAAGAAAATATTCAAAAAACCAGTACTAACTCTTCTCGTAGCATTAAAAAATTACTTAAACAAAGATCTTTTGTTGTCGTCATATCAATTCTATTTACAGGATTAGGAGCATCAATTACTAGTATTTTTTTTAAAACTGGTATTTATTTTATAAATAATTGGAGATTAGAACTTTTAGATCAATTTCCATCCATTGCAGTCTTACCAGCATTTGGTGCTATTGGTGGAGCCATATCCGGATTTTTAATTAAAAATATTGCTCCAGCCGCAAAAGGTTCTGGAGTAAGTCAAATTATGGGATTCTTGAGGCATAAAAAAGTACCTATGAATCTTAAAGTTGGATTAGTTAAATTAGTATCTGGGATAATTGCAATTGGTAGTGGCTTCCCCTTGGGTCCTGAAGGCCCATCAGTTCAAATGGGAGGATCAGTTGCTTGGCAAATGGCGCGATGGCTAAAAGCCCCGCTAGCGTTTAGAAGAGTACTTGTCGCGGCAGGAGGCGGTGCTGGGATCGCTGCAGTATTTAGCGCACCCTTGGGTGGATTCATTTACGCGATTGAAGAATTATTAAATTCTGCGAGACCAGTAGTCTTATTATTAGTTGTAATAACAACTTTCATAGCAGATTCTTCTGCAGATATTATTCAAGCTTTGGGGTTAGACCCAAAGGCTGGAGGTTTTGACTTCAATCTAGGGTTTTTAATCCAAAAAGAATATGATCCATCTGTCTTTTTCTTGCCCATAGATTTTAGTTATCTTGTTTTGCTAGGAGTTATTATTGGATTATTTGCAGAACTTTATAGCAAGTATGTTCTTGCTATGCAAGATCTTGGGAAAAGATGGTATAAAAACAAATTTATTTTAAAAATGAGTATTTGCGGACTTTTACTTGGAAGCATTTATTCTTTTTTACCAAGCTCTTTTCACAATTTAGATGAATTACAAAAGATAATAGCTGAAAAAAATACCAGTATTGAAATAGCTCTTTTAGCTGTATTTATACTTTTTATAACAACTGGATTAGCTGCCGCGTCAGGGGCACCAGGAGGATTATTTTATCCAATGCTCACTTTGGGTGGAGCCATAGGTTTAATAATGGGAAGCTGGGTAGAAATTGCTACAGGCCATGCCCCAAGTACATATATCTTTGCAGGGATGGGGGCCTTTGTTGCAGGATGTTCTAGGACTCCAATAACAGCTATGTTTTTAGCTTTTGCATCTTCATAATTGCTTTCAATCATTTTCTCTAAGAGGCAAATGTTACTTTTTAAATATTCTTCTACAGTTTTATGTGATAAGAGTATTGTGCTTCCAGCGCATGATCGTTCAGCTGTAGCATCAGTCAATTCAAATGCTTGTTCAAGTTTTAAATCAGGCAAACCCTCTATTTCCATAATTTTTCCGTTAAATATATTTTGTTTATTTTCTTTAGCAACGGTTAAAAGACCTTGTTTTATTGCAAAGAGTGGAATTGCATTTACAAGATCTCGAAGCGTTATTCCTGGTAGTAAATTTCCTCTAAATTTTACTAATACTGATTCCGGCATATTTAATGGCATTGACCCTATTGCTGCAGCAAAAGCAACAATACCTGAGCCTCCAGGAAAGGAAATTCCAAGGGGAAATCTTGTATGACTATCCCCACCTGTTCCTACAGTGTCAGGAAGTAGCATTCTATTAAGCCAACTATGTATTATGCCATCTCCAGGTTTAAGAGCTACTCCACCTCTTTGCGAAATAAAATCTGGTAATTCTTGATGAGTAACTAAATCAACCGGTTTAGGATATGCAGCAGTATGACAAAAACTTTGCATTACTAAATCAGCAGTAAAACCTAAACAAGCTAGCTCTTTAAGTTCATCTCTAGTCATTGGACCAGTAGTATCTTGGCTGCCAACAGTTGTCATAATGGGTTCACATGTCATGCCGGGAAGAACCCCTTTTAATCCACAGGCTTTACCTACTATTTTTTGTGCTTGAGTAAATCCAGTATTAATCTTTTTTGGACTTTTTGGGCGGATAAATATTTCACTAGGGTCTAATTCAAGTTTTTTTCTGATTTTATCTGTCAGAGATCTCCCAATCATAAGATTTATTCTTCCACCAGCTTGAATTTCATCAGTAAGTGTTGATGGGTTCAATTTGAAATGACTAATTACTAATTCAGTATTCGAAATTTTATCTATTTTTTTAATGACACCTTCGTAAGGCAATATTTTAAGTAAATCACCTGTCTTTATTTCAGAGACATCAGTTTCAATTGGAAGAGCGCCTGAATCTTGGGCTGTATTAAAGAAAATTGGTGCTATTTTGTTCCCTATAATTATCCCACCAGTTTTTTTATTAGGAACAAAGGGGATATTTTCGCCTAAATGCCAAATAACAGAATTAATGGCAGATTTTCTTGAACTTCCTGTACCAACAACATCTCCGACATAAGCTATTTGTATATCTTGTTTTTTAAGATCATCAAGAATTTTTAGTCCATCTTGGTTCTTGAATTCAAGCATGGATAATGAGTGAAGTGGTATATCTGGACGGGTTGTAGCATGAACTGCCGGAGATAAGTCATCAGTATTTGTTTCTCCATCAATTTTGAATGCTAAACATGTAATTTCTCTTGGAAGAGAATTTTTAGTTGTAAACCATTCTGCATTCGCCCAACTATTTATAACCTCTTCTGCATAAATATTATTTTGAGATAACTCAAAAATATCATTTGCTGAATCGTAAACAAGAATAATATTCTTTAAAACTTGTGCTGCTTCTTTCGCAAGTAAATTGTTTTTACTTTTAAGTATTTCAATAAGCGAGTTAACGTTATATCCTCCGATCATTGTTCCAAGAATTTGTATTGCTTTTTGGGAATTAATGAATTTGCAATGTTTTTCTCCATTCACAATCGCTGTAAGCCAGCTTGCTTTTATATACGCTGCTTCATCAACTCCTGGTGGCACTCTATTTATAAGTAAATCTAGTAGGTAGTCACTTTCGGAAATATTTTCTTTTTCTAATAGTTGCGTCACACAATTTATTTGCTCTGCATTTAGAGGCAACGGAGGTATACCTTGAGCCGCTCTTTCAGCTACGTGGTCTGCATAATCTTTGAGCAATGTTTCCAATTTCTTCATTTGTGAGGTTTAATGCCTAATCTATTGTTATTTTTAATATTGATAAGGAGAGTATTCATAAATGCTTTTTTAAATATTCAAACTTCTTAATTAATTAATGACGACTTCATCAAATAATCAATCTTTAGAAAAAACATCTGATTTGCATGTCGTTGAAACACGTCCATTAATACCTCCAAGCAAACTTCATAATGATATACCTCTAGATTATACCTCTGCTGATACTGTCTCCAATACTAGAAGATCGATACAAAATATTTTGCATAATAATAATCCTAGGCTTTTAGTCATAGTGGGACCATGTTCAATTCACGATATTGAAGCTGCTAAAGAATATGCAGAATATATTCAAGAATTTAGAAAAATCTATAATAATAAATTGGAAATTGTAATGAGAGTATATTTTGAAAAACCAAGAACTACAATAGGATGGAAAGGATTGATAAACGATCCTCATCTGGATGGTTCCTACGATATCAATACAGGTTTACGTAGAGCTAGAAGTTTACTCTCTTATCTTGCAACTCGTGGGATTCCTTCAGCGACTGAGTTGTTAGATCCAATTGTTCCTCAATATATTGCTGATTTAATCAGTTGGACAGCAATTGGTGCAAGGACTACTGAAAGCCAAACTCATAGAGAAATGGCTTCAGGATTATCCATGCCTATTGGTTTTAAAAATGGTACTGATGGTTCTTTTAGCACGGCTATTAATGCGATGCAGTCGGCTTCAAAATCTCATCATTTCTTAGGTGTTAATGATCAAGGTTATGCTTCTATTGTAAATACAACGGGCAATCCAGATGGACATATAGTTTTAAGGGGAGGTTCTAAAGGAGTTAATTTTGAAAATCAACATGTAAAAAGTATTTCTTCAGAATTAAAAGTAGGTAATCTTCCTTACAAAGTTATGATTGATTGTAGCCATGGTAATTCAAATAAAGATTATAGGAAGCAATCTGATGTTCTTAAAAACGTAGCAAATCAGATTAAGAATGGTGAAAAAAATATTTTAGGAGTAATGCTTGAAAGTCATCTGAAGGAGGGTAATCAAAAACTTTCAAATAGAAAAGATCTTGAATATGGTAGGAGTATTACTGATGCTTGCATAAATATAGATACAACGAAAAATTTGCTTCAGATTCTGTATGATTCAATTTTGTAATTTATAATCCTGTAATAAAAAAGTTAAAGCAAAATGCTGCTGAAATTGGCACTATAAAATTATCTATTCCAAAAATACTAAATTGTTCAAGCATTGTAGAAATAGAAGCAATAGTAAAAAAATTTATATTAAAAGTGTATTTTTGGATATAACTTAAACCAAAAACTACTATCAAGCTTGTAATAAACATAGTGGTTGTTCCAAACAAGGATTTTTTTTGGTTTAAAAAAATCCAACTTTTGGATTTA
>QCUA01000051.1 GCA_003210915.1 Prochlorococcus sp. AG-676-L21
TAAATCTTCATTAGATCTATCTTTCGATGAAATTAAATTTGATTATGAATTTGTATCAACTGGAGCAAATTCAAACCACAAAAAAAATCGAAATTTTATAGATATTAGAAAATCATATAATCAGTCTTGTTTAACATTTGAGGTTTTAGTTAGGGGTAATGTGCCTAGGCGCGCATATGAAATATTTAGGAAGGAAGGTCCATTAGCTTTATTACCACTAGATAAAAATAAATATCAAATAATTTGGACGGCTACTACATCTAAATCAATGGATAGATTAAATTCAAGTAAAAGCTTTTTGTTAGATAACTTGTCAACATTATTACCTGATAATTTTAAGTTAGATCAGATCAATAGCGATATTAATATTTTCCCTGTTTCTCTATCTTTTCGTCTGCCAATTTTTAATTTCAAAAATGTTGTATTTGTTGGAGATTCATTTCATACCTTCCATCCTGTTGGAGGGCAAGGGTTAAACACTTGTTGGAGAGATGTTAATGTCATATATGATATATTTAATAAAAATGTTTTTGTAAGTAATAGAGCTTTAAACGTATTTAAATATAAATATTATTTTATAAGATTTTTAGATATTATTTCAACTATTGTTGTTACTGATTCTTTAATTAAATTTTTTGCAAATAATAAATTTTTCTTATTACCTTTTAGAAAATTCTCTTTTTTACTTTTAAATAAGTTTATTTTTATGAGGAGAATCATATTAAATCATATGACTAAGTCTTTAATCTATTCATCAATTAAATAATTTCTATGAATAATTATTCAAATAGAAAAATTATATTTTTTCTTATGGATGAAATTGGATTAAACGAGTCTTCGATCGAGTTAGGATTAAAGTTGTCAATGAAAAATAATACGCCACTTCCTATTCTTCTTTGGAATTATGGAATATTAACAATTGAAGAACTGGATGAGTTTTATACATTTTTATTCCAAAGTAAATAATAAATATTCTGTTATAATCTTTAAATAGCGTTCGTAGTTGACTATTACTATCTTATCCAAAGGAAAACAGATATCTAGAGAATCTATACAAAGACTTGATTTACTTTTATTAGCTCTAGAAACTATTGATTTAAATGGTACTGAATCTTTATATTCTTTATCAGTCAAACTTAATTTAACGGAAGTCATACCTAATAAAGTTACTATCTGGAAACTGAGGAATAATAACCCAATGAGGAATTCTTTTAATAATATCAATATTAAATTAGAGGAATTTGAAGCACTAATTAAACTTGCTGCTGAAATGGCAAAATTTTTATATCCTTACATAAGACAAATACTTCAATCCAGAGATGATCTTATTAGAAATCCTAATGCTTGGAATGACTTTAAGAAAAGATATATTGAATTAATTAATGAAAGGTTTAATACTAATAGTATGAAAGTCAAAAGACTACTTGATCCTAATTGTAATGACGAGGTTTTTAATAAAATTTTACTTACTCTAGCTTTGTGCGTATCAGACGATGGTTTTATAAAATTAAGAACAAATTTATTTAATTATTGATATGTTGCAAAATAAATTTTTATTTAATCAATCTTCAGTAAGCCTTGAAATTATTGGGTTGCCTGATTATTCAAATAACGAAAATAAAGACTATATATCAATTATTTCGCAATGGAAACTTATGATTATTGATAAGCCTGTTATAGAAGGAAATCTGGAACATTTAAAGTCAATTATGAAGGCTTTTTATTCTTACTCTATTTCCCTTTTAAATGATGAGAATCCAAGATATGAATCCAATTTAATTGATATTACCTCTGAGAATTTTTATACACATATACTTCTTTTGAAGAGTTCCAAACCTGAAGTGAAACCTTTAAATATAAAAATTGGAAATTCAGTTTTAGCAGATACTATAAATTGTTTTGACCAATTAGGTTCTTCAAATAAAGTTAAAAATATTTATCAAAAAGAATTTACAAACTTTAAAAATAAAAATTATTTAAGTTTATTGGATAAAAAAAATATCTTTAATTTTCTATTGCCTCCATTTTTTTCACTATGCTCTATTTTTCTCGTTTCTTCTGCTTTAATTTATGTTTATGATGGAAATGATAATAGCTCATTAATAAATACTAAAAACAAACTTATTAGCATTAGATCCTTAAACAAGTTACTATAAAAAATAATTCTTATTGAAGAGTTCTTTTTGATTTATTAGTTTTATTTTTTATAAATGGCTGATTTAAAAATACCAAATTTGAATAAGAATTCTGATAAATATATTTTTAAAAAAAAATTATCTTTGAGGAGAAAGTCTAAAAGTAAATTGATAAATGAATCTTTTACTATGATATTTTTTAGTGCCATAATAATTTATCTAAATTATTTAATACCAAATAAAATCTCAATTTTTAAAAACTTATTAATAAATATTAGTAAATTGTTTGCTAACGTTTTGGATTCAATCTCATATATTTATGAAATTTGTTTATCTATATTTATTATATTTTCATTAATATTTGCTTTAATTTTGATTATAGGCTCTTTTTCAAGAATATTAAAAGTAGTAAAAAGAAAAAGTAGCCGATTAAACCTTAAATAGGGTTCATCAAACCACCACTTCCAGAGTCTGAATCGTCGTCATCATTCTCAGTTTCAAATCCTAGTAAAGCATATATACCAACAGCTACAGATGAAATTAGTAAAGTAAAAGGTAAAATCGAAGTTTGTAATCCGACATCAATGTATTCACCCATATAACAAAAAAATTTTTACCAACCTAGCCGAAATTTAACTTATCCGCGGTTATTAAATATTTATTTAATGTTTTAAACTTTTGTAACGGACGTTTCTTTATCGAAGTTATTTATTTCTTTTACAAAAAGGCCTAACCAATAAATTAACTGATCAATTTGATTTTGAATATCTGTGACACCTAATCCTCTAATAGTTATTTTTGAGAACTGATCATCTTCTTCATAATTAAATTTTGATTGAATATTTGATGGTAAGCCTTTTTTAATAAGTTTAAATGTAGATTTTTTTAGCCTCGTTTCTATTATTACATTTGGTTTTTTAAGTTTAATTTTATTAAAGCCGCACTTTTTTGATAACAATTTTAACTTCATTAAAAGTATTAATGATTCAACAGGTTTGGGTAAAACTCCATACCTATTTGACCAGTCAGTTGCTAGCTCTGTAAGCTCCTTATCGTTGGTACACTCGGTAGCATATTTATAAGCATCTAGTTTCTCTTCTCGGTTTAAAATCCATGTTGCAGGGATAAATGCATTAACAGGTAAATCAACTTGCGTATCATTTACTTCAGGTATTTCTTGACCATTTATTTCTGAGATTGCTTCATGAAGCATTTCTATATATAAGTCATATCCTATAGCATTAACTTTTCCACTTTGCTCTTCGCCTAATAAGCTCCCTACACCTCTTATTTCCATATCTTTCATGGCCAGTTGATATCCGCTTCCTAGTTCAGAGAAATCTTTGATAGCCTTTAGCCTTTGCTTAGAGGCTTCATTAATTTTGTTTATATTTGGATAAAATAGCCATGCATGAGCTTGTATCCCACTTCTTCCGACTCTTCCACGTAATTGATAAAGTTGTGACAGACCAAATTTATGTGAATCTTCGATTACGATTGTGTTTACTCTAGGTATATCTAATCCGCTTTCAATTATTGTCGTGCAAATCATTAGATCAACCTCGCCATTATTAAATGCAATCATTGCATTTTCAAGATCTATTTCATTCATCTGTCCATGCGCGACAATATACTTTAAATCTTTAAACATATTTTTTAATTTATTAACCGCTTGATCAATGTCAGATATTCTTGGAAGAACATAGAAAATTTGACCACCTCTATCAAGTTCTTGACTTATTGCAGTTCTGATTACATCCATATCAATTTCAGATAAATACGTTTTAATCGATCTTCTTGAAGGAGGAGGGGTATTTAATAAACTCATTTGTCTAAGACCAGACAAGCTCATGTATAGAGTTCTTGGGATTGGTGTAGCTGAGAGAGTTAAAACGTCAATATTTGTTTTTATATTTTTAATTTTTTCTTTTTGCCTAACTCCAAATCTTTGTTCTTCATCAATAACAAGTAATCCTAAGTTCTTGATTTCGATCTCTTTTCCTAAAATTTGATGAGTAGCTACAACTAAATCAATTTTATTATTTTTTAATCCATTATATATATCTTTTTTCTCTGTATTTGTTTTAAATCTGTTCAGTAGAGAGACCTTTATTGGGTAAGGAGAAAATCTATTATAAAAAGTTCTCCAGTGTTGTTGAGCTAAAATTGTTGTCGGAGCAAGTAAGATTACCTGCTTACCAGATGTAATTGCTTTAAAAATTGCTCTTACAGCTACTTCTGTTTTACCGAACCCGACGTCACCACAAACCAATCTATCCATTGGCTTATCACTTTCCATATCAATTTTTACTTCTTTAACAGCTGTTAGTTGGTCTGGTGTAGGTTGATAAGGGAATGACTCTTCTAACTCTTTTTGCCATGGCCCATCTTCTGGAAATATATGACCTTTAAGTTTTTCCCTTTTTGCATAAAGTTTTAAAATATCTACGGCAACTTTTTTTATTATTTTTCTATTTTTATCTTTTATTTTTAACCATTCTGTACCTCCTAATTTATTTATTCTAGGCTTTATTTTCCCACTAGATCTATATCTGTTTATACTCCCAAGTTGATCAGCTGCAACACTTATTTTTCCATCAAGATAACGAATAACTAAGTAGTCTCTTGATTCCCCAGTGATGTTTATTTTTTCTATTTTTAAAAATTGTCCAATACCATGGTTTTTATGAACTATATAATCTCCTGGATTTATTTTATTTACATTTATATTTGAATTTATACTCCTTTTTCTTCTTCTAATAAATACATTATTAAATAGGGCTTGCTGAGAGAATAATTCCTTATCTGTTATTAGAATTACTTTCCATATGGGTAAATAAAATCCTTCTATTTCATAATTGTTTATATTTTTAATAATTACTGGTGTCGAATTGTCAATTAACTTATACGCGCTTTCAAGATCGTTGGGTTTGTCTAAGTAGGTTGTATTACAATCGTGCTCAAAAAATAAACTT
>QCUA01000052.1 GCA_003210915.1 Prochlorococcus sp. AG-676-L21
CTAGGGATGGCCTCCTTGACCCTGTTATAGGAAGGGATGAAGAAATCAGAAGAACGATCCAAATATTAAGCAGAAGAACAAAAAATAATCCAGTTCTAATAGGAGAACCTGGAGTGGGAAAAACTGCAATAGTAGAAGGTTTAGCTCAGCGAATCGTTAATGGTGATGTCCCATCTTCATTAAATAATAGGCAATTAATATCAATCGATATGGGTTCATTAATAGCTGGAGCAAAATACCGAGGTGAATTTGAAGAAAGAATTAAAAATGTTTTAAAAAAAGTTAAAAGTTCTGAAGGTAAGATTATTCTTTTTATAGATGAAATCCATACAGTTGTTGGAGCAGGAGCAAGTGGAGGATCTTTAGATGCCAGTAATCTTTTAAAACCAATGCTCGCAAGGGGGGAACTAAGATGCATTGGTGCTACGACAATTAATGAGCATAAACAAAATATTGAAAAAGATCCTGCTCTTGAAAGGAGATTTCAGAAAATAAAAATTAATGCTCCTTCAGTAGATGATACGATTTCAATACTTAGAGGGCTAAGAGAAAAATATGAGGTTCATCATAGTGTAAGAATTTCTGATAATGCTCTTGTTGCTGCTGCAAGTTTAAGTGAGAGATATATCAATGATAGATTTCTACCAGACAAAGCAATCGATCTGATTGATGAAGCTGCTTCAAGATTAAATATGGTAATAACATCCAAACCAGAAGAAATTGATGAGATTGATAGAAAAGTTTTACAACTAGAAATGGAAAATTTATCCTTAAAAAGGGAATCAGATGATTTTTCTTTAGAAAGGCTTAAAAGAATTAATAATGAGCTTCAAGATCTAAAGATTAGACAATCTGAATTAAATAATCAATGGAGAAAAGAGAAAGAAGAAATTGATGCGATAAGTAATTTAAAAGAAGAAATTGAATCTACTCAATTAAAAATTGAACAAGCCAAAAGAAGTTTTGATCTCAATAAAGCAGCAGAATTGGAATTTGGAACCTTAACTTCCCTACAAAAAAAATTAAAGACCAAAAGTGAAAATTTAGTAGATTCTTTTAAAAATGGAGAAAAGAATCTTTTAAGGCAAGAAGTTAATTTTGATGATATCGCTGAAGTTGTCTCGAAGTGGACTTCTATTCCAGTAAATAATTTAAACCAATCCGAAAAAGAAAAACTTTTAAAACTAGAATTAACTCTTAAAGAAAAAATTATTGGTCAGAATAATGCTATCTGCGCTGTTTCAGATTCAATTAAGAGATCAAGGACAGGACTGAATGATCCCAATAGACCAATAGCGAGTTTCTTATTTTTAGGGCCAACAGGAGTAGGAAAAACTGAACTAAGCAAAGTAATAGCCAAAATAATATTTGACTCAAATTCATCAATTACGAGACTAGACATGTCTGAATATATGGAAAAGCATTCTGTAAGCAAAATTATTGGTGCCCCTCCAGGATATCTGGGTTTTGAATCAGGAGGCCAATTAACCGAAGCCGTGAGAAAAAAACCCTACTCTCTTATACTCCTAGATGAAATAGAAAAAGCCCACAAAGATGTTTTAGATATCTTATTACAAGTTCTTGATGATGGGATTATTACCGATGGGCAAGGAAGAACAATTAGTTTTAAAAATTCCATAATTGTTCTTACAAGTAATTTAGGAGGTCAATCTATAAATGATTTATCTATTAGGAAGGAAGATAAAAATGAAATTAAAAATATTGTGAATGTTGAATTGAAGAAATTTTTTAAACCAGAATTCTTAAATCGCCTAGATGAAATAATAATATTTCAAAATTTAGAATTAAATGAATTAAAAGATATAGCTAAAATACAACTAAAAAACCTAGAAAATAGGCTCATCAAAAAAGATTTAAACTTTAAAATTACAGATGAGGCTATTGACCATCTAGTCAAAAATAGTTTTGACAGTAGTTATGGAGCTAGGCCATTAAAAAGGATTATTCAAAAAGAAATTGAGACAAAAATTGCAAATAATATTCTCA
Source organism: Prochlorococcus sp. AG-676-L21 (assembly GCA_003210915.1). Classification (GTDB taxonomy): domain Bacteria; phylum Cyanobacteriota; class Cyanobacteriia; order PCC-6307; family Cyanobiaceae; genus Prochlorococcus_A. The sequence goes on from QCUA01000052.1 coordinate 2,008, forward strand.
ATAACAATTATTTAAAGAAAAAAGAAGTTTATATTTCCATTAAAGATGGAAACTTAATTGTTGATTGATATCTTGATTAAAGTATTATTTTTAAATTTTAATAAAAACTTTTAAAAAATCTTAAAACCACTCTGGTAATTTTTCATAACTCGCAGCATTTGATTTATTTTCTTTTGATTCGGCTTTCCAGCAGCATGTTCTCCCTTTATCACTATCCTTCAAGTATTCATTAGCCCATTGCCAAATCATTTCAGAGGAAAATTCCATTCCAACATTTTTCATAATCTTCAAATTTAAAGCATTTAAATCATGTAATTTCCTCCAGTAATTTAATAAAGGATCATCACTATTTACAAGAAATGTATGATCAAACTGTTCTTTAAGCCTTTTCTCTAGAGGTTTCAAACCAGAAAAATCAACGACAAAACCATTTTTGTCCAATTCTTTCGCAGCGAACCAAAAGGTAAATGTTCTTGAATAACCATGAACAAATCTACAGTGTCCATCATGGCGCCATTGCCTATGAGAGCAGGGGAAATCCTCATAACTTTTACTGCAAGAAAATTGTGATAAATGAATATCCATTAATAAACTGTTAAAATAAATTTTAGTAAAACAAAGAGTAAGAGGTCTAACACATTAAATATAATGGCTTATTCAACAAATTTTTCCATCGAAGAACTTCGTTTTGATAATAATGGATTAATCCCTGCAATAGCTCAAGATTGGCTAGACGGATCCATTCTTATGTTGGCTTGGATGAATAAAGAATCTTTAAATAAAACACTCGAAACAAAAAATGTACATTACTGGAGTCGATCTAGATCAGAGATATGGAGAAAAGGAGCAACGAGCGGAAGTACCCAAATTCTTAAAGAAATTAGATTTGATTGCGATAATGATGCACTTGTTCTTTCAATAGAACAAAATGGCTCAGGTGCATGCCATACAGGAGAAAAAAGTTGTTTTTTCAATGAAATAGATAGTAATTCAATTATTAAAACACGAAAGAAAACAAATCCTTTTTCTAATATTTGCTCAGAATTATTCAATACTCTTAATGAAAGATCAATTAATCCTCTAGAAAAAAGTTACACCAATCATTTGTTAACAAAAGGTAGTAATACTATCTTAAAAAAAATGGGAGAAGAAACTGCTGAATTTATTATGGCCTGCAAAGATAATGAAAAAAATGCAATTGCAAATGAAGCTGCCGATATAATTTATCATCTTCAAGTTGCATTGCTGCATAAGGGAGTTCAGTGGAGAGATGTACTAACTATTCTTGAATCAAGAAGAAAAAAAAATCATTAAATATATATAAGTGGGAATTATAAATTAACCAAATTAATAAATAATAATTATTAATTAATTATTAATTAATTATTAATTAATTATTACATGTATAGCTTATTAAGAAATTAACTATAAGTTAAATATATTAACAAAAGGTGTAAATCGTGAGTTCATTGAGCGATTTTCTTGGAGAAATAGGTCGTCATCAACTTTTGACACCAGAGAAGGAACTCACTATGGGAAGAAAAGTCCAAGAGATGGTTGTACTTATTAATAGATGTCAAACAGCTGGTGGGAAGGGTCCTGATTGTGAATATTCTAAAGAGGAAAAAAAGAAAATAAAAATTGGTGAAAAAGCTAAAAATGAAATGATTACTGCAAATCTAAGATTAGTAGTTAATCTTTCAAAAAGATATCAGGGGAAAGGATTAGAGTTGTTAGATTTAATTCAAGAAGGCACTCTTGGCCTTACGCGAGCTGTAGAGAAATACGATCCTTCAAGGGGGCATAGATTCTCCACTTATGCATACTGGTGGATAAGGCAGGGATTAAATAGAGCACTCTCGACGCAAAGTAGAACAATAAGAATACCAGTAAACATTAATGAAAAGCTTACTAAATTAAGAGCAGCAAAATCAAAACTAATGCAACTTAAAGGTTTTCCTCCCAATAGCATTGAGTTAGCAAGTGAGATGAAAATTACTAAAGAGGAGATAGATGAACTACTTTCTTGCGAGTTGAGAAGTATAACAGTAAGTCTTCAAGGCACCGTAAAATCAAAGTCGGACCCATCTGAACTTGTTGATATTCTTCCAAGTGATCAGACTCCTCCAATGGAATTAGCAGAACTAGCTGAGAGGACAGCATCTGCCTGGACATTATTAGATAAAGCTAATCTCACTGAAAAAGAAAGAAAGATTGTAAGCCTTAGATTCGGCTTAGATGGTTCGAATGAATGGAGAACTTTAGCTGAAGTTGCAAGACATATGAGTTGTAGTAGAGAATATTGCCGACAAGTTGTACAAAGGGCTTTGAGAAAGCTGAGGAAAGCAGGAATCCAAAATGGACTAGTCGATAGTGTTAGCTAAAATTTATTAATTAAATAAATTAAAAAGTATGAATGATAGCTATTACAAAAACAAAGAAAAAATTTATGATGCTGAGGTTTTAGAAAGTTCATCATTAGATGAAAATATAATTATAAAAATCCTAATAAGGGCTGGCAGAACTATTGCAAAACCAGCTTTAGAAGTTCTAGAAATGGCCCTCGATCCTTTTACTCCCACACAAGTAAGAGTTTCCTTAATGGCTGCACTAGCATATTTAATAATGCCATTTGATCTATTCCCTGATTTTATGCCTTTAGTAGGTTACAGTGATGACTTTGTTGCTCTCACTGCAGTTTTGAGTATATGGAGTAGATATATGACTCCTTCAATAAGAGAAAGAGCAGAAAGGAAACTTAATAAATTGTTCCCTTTTGTTAAATGAGTAAACTATCTCAGCGAGAAGAAAAAGAACTTATATCTTTTATTAAAGATTGGTTAAAATCCCATGGATATACGCAAAAAGATCTAGCTAATGAATTAAATATCAAGTCAAGTCGAACCTCCGAAATCACCCAAAAAGTTAGAGAATTTTATAAAAAAGGGGGTATTTTCAATATTGTTAAAAATCTCATAAAAATAGAACAAAATTGGCTAAACAATATTCCAACCAATTATCAAGGGATAAAAGAAACCCACCCATACAATCAATTAGATATCGACTCCTTAGTTAATCAAATAAAAAAAGACAGTAGT
>QCUA01000053.1 GCA_003210915.1 Prochlorococcus sp. AG-676-L21
ATTTCGCATAATGGAGTCCCAATATTGCCTGCAAATGGGGCGAATATATTATTTTCTCTTAGTATATGACTTAATAAGTGAGTAACTGTAGTTTTCCCGTTAGTACCCGTAATCCCAATCCAATTTATATTCTTTAAACTTTCCCATGCGATATTTATTTCCCCTTTTACAACGATTCCTCGTTCTTTAAGTTTGATTATTGTTTTATGGTCAAAGGGTATAGCTGGACTTACAACAATAGACTCAATTTGTTTAAGACATGTAGAAAACTCATCAAATAAAAATTGTTTATTTAAGCAAACAGATATATCGAATTTTTCTAGTATTTCCTTCGTTTCTAAAAGTTCTTTATTTTCATTACTTTCCCAGACAATAACTCTCTTTCCCATACTTCTTAAATACTTTGCTGCCCAAATACCAGATCTTCCTAACCCAATAACAAAAATTATTTTTTCTTCCTTTTTTGAATTATTTTTAATAGGCATTAAATTTATAATTAAATTGAAGACTAGAAATTAAATGGTCTATCTAATTATGAAAAATTCTTTAAACACTAATCTAATTTCTAAATTAAAATTAATAAACGTCTTTTTAATTATTTTTGGATTTAATTTAATAGATATTGAATTGAAAGCTCATCTTAGAGGTTCTTATTCAACTGAAAGTGAAGCCAAAGGAAAAGCAAAAGACCTTGGTTGCTCTGGAACATTTAAAATAAAAGAAATGTGGATGGCTTGTGAAAGTGAAAAAGATCTTCACAAATACCTTAGAAAAAATAAATAATGTCTAAAACTAAAACAAGAAAAATTCACAGAAGTATTACTCTTATAGCAGTAATTCCATTATTAATCACCGTTCTTAGTGGAAGCTTATATTCTTTATTTCAATATTTTGGATTGGATTTCTTTTGGCTTATGAAAATTCATACAGGAAATTTTTTCTTTATAAATCTACAACCTGTTTTTACACCTGTTGTAGGTTTACTAACAATATTTGCAATAATTTCTGGTTTATTTTTATTTCCTAGATCTAAAATTAAATATCCAGATTAATTAAATGAAAGAAAATATTACTGAATTATGGTTTTCTTGGTTCTATAAAAATTGGGAGAAAAATGCTCCGGGTAATTTGATTGATAAGGGGTTATCTCCATCACAAATTGCAGAGAGATTTGTAAATGAAAATCATAAAGAATTTTTGGAAATAGCCAATGAATTTGATGAAGATAATTATCAGGCTTTAAATGAATTTATGAAACTTTCAGAAAGTGAATTGCATATTCTGAAATATTTTTTGAAGTTGATAAAACTAAAAAACTCATAAAAAACTACTAAGTATTTCTATACTCTTGTCCCATAGATTTTTTCTTTCTTTCTTATTTAGAGCAAATGGTGAAGTTGGAGATAATTTTGGATGACCTCTAAAACTGAATTTAGGTCCGTAATGGTCTCCTCCCTTTGCCCTAGGAGAAGTAGCAGCAAGTAATTGAGGTAAAGCGCCCATCTCTGCCGATTGAAAAATTGGACTAAATAGTTCTAAAGAGAAAGTTTCAATTGGACTTGGTTTTGGTTTCTGTGCAGAAAAAAGATTTGTTTTTGCAATACCTGGATGGGCCGCCAAGGATAAAATATTTTTTTGCTCTATTTTTTCATTTAACTCTACAGCAAACATTACGTTAGCTAATTTACTGTTAGCGTATGATTCCCACTTGTTATAGTAATTTTCTGCTTTAAGGTTATTCCACCCAACTTTTCCAAAGAACTGAGCCCCTGAAGTTACTGTTACTACTCTAGAGTTTTCTTTCTTTTCAATTAAAGGAAGAAATTTTAGTGTTAAAAGCATATGTGCTAAATGATTGACAGCAAATTGTATCTCAAAACCTTGTTTGCTTAATGTTTTTGGCGGATGCATTATACCTGCATTGTTAATTAGCAAATCTAAGTTCTCAAACTCACTTGATATTTTTAATCCAATTTCACTTACATTATTTAAATCTGATAGATCTAGTTCTATAGGAGTAAACTTACCTTTAGGATTTAGCGACTTTAATTTATCTATAGCCGAATTAGCCTTTTCTAAACTTCTGCAAGCAAGTAAAACATGTGCATTTTTTTCTGCTAGAGCTTTAGCGGTGTAATATCCAAGGCCACTGTTTGCTCCAGTAATAAAAGCTGTTTTTCCATCTAAATTGGGAATATCTGATATGGTCCAATTAGAATTTTTATTCCTGGAAATAGTGGCAGTCATTTTCTAATTCTTCTAAGAGATATTGAAACTTAATTAAAAATCAAGTTTGCTGAATATTTTTTATCGTAAATACATATGGTTAGGATCGTGAGTACTTAAATGATTATTCGTTTTGTAATTTAATTAAAAAATTTCATTAATTAAGAAATTACAATTTAAAAAAAAATTTTTTAGCATATTCAAAAATGCCATTACTTCTAGATGCTCAGAAAAAGTGGGATGATTTTTTAGAGAACAAAATCATAAACTACGAAAAACTTCGTAATTTTGATTATGGCCCAACTAATAAAAGCTCCGTTTCAAAATTATCACCTTATATATCCCATAGGGTTTTATTAGAATATGAATTGCTTAAAGAGGTTAAAAAGAAATATCATTCTCAAAAGATTAATAAATTTGTTGAGGAGATTTATTGGAGAATTTATTGGCAAGGATGGATGGAAAATAGACCAAAGTTTTGGTGTAATTTTATTTCAGAAAACAATTATGAATATGATATTGAAACCTATGAAAAAGCAATAAATGGAAACTCAGAATTAGGGTTTTTCAATTCATGGGTTAATGAGTTAAAAACTTATAACTACTTACACAATCATACTCGTATGTGGTTTGCTAGTACTTGGATTTTTAATTTAGGTCTGCCCTGGCAATTAGGCGCAAGTTTTTTCTTTAAACATCTTTATGATGGGGATGCTGCCTCGAATCTTTTGAGTTGGAGATGGGTTGCAGGATTACAAACAAAAGGAAAGCAATATCGTTTTTCACCAGCAAATCTAAGAAAATTTTCAAATAATAGATTCAATGTTGAAAAGATTAGTAATAGGAAAATCTTTCTTGAAGAAAAAAATCAAATCCCATTTGATGATGAGATTTATAAAAGCAATATGGAACCAAAGTCAGAAACCCTTATATTATTTGAAAACGATTTACATGTTTCAACTCTTGAAAATACCTTACGAAATTACAAGAGCGTTTTTGTTATCCTACTAAGTAATGATCAAAGAAAAATAAAATTATCTGAAGCAGTTCTGAGTTTCAAACAACAAATAGTTCTTGAATTCATAAAGCAATTTGATAATGTTACTCAGATTGATCCTTTAAAATTAAATGAGAGATTGGTTGCTATTGATCAGTTAGATATGATTTATCCTGGTATTGGTGAAAATAACGACTTTATAAATAGTTTTAAGAAGTTAAATAATAAGGTGATTTTTAATTTAGTAAGAGATCAAGATTTATTTGCATGGAAGTTTGCTAAAAAAGGGTTCTTTAAATTCAAAGAAAATATACCCAAAATTAATCAATATGTTTTTCAAAATTATTAATAGAAATTTTTGAAAGGTAATATATTTTTAAAAAGCTAAAAATTTTGAAATACGTGAATCTCTAAGTATAAATACTTAATTAAAGATCAGTTTTATGGTTTAATCCACGATGAATAATGTGGCTAGTTATTTTTACTTAAGAAATACGTTTTATAGTGCTTTCAACAATTCTTACAAAATCATTCAGCAAAGATACAGCTTTATTAATCTTAAGAGTAATTACTGGTACAGTTTTAATTCATCATGGATTTGAAAAGCTAGCTAATATAGAGAATTTTGCCGATGCTTTTGTCAGACCTCTACATTTACCTTTCCCAATATTTTTATCATACATAGCTGCATTTTCAGAAATTGGTGGAAGCTGGTTATTAATACTTGGTTTAGCTACAAGATTCGGTGCGTTAGCAATAGTTGGTACAATATCGGTTGCTATATATCATGCTCTAGTAACATCGGGATTTAATATTTTCTTGTTGGAACTTTTACTACTTTATTTTGCTTCAGCTACATCAATTGCACTAACAGGTCCTGGAGATTTCTCAATTGATGAAGTAATTATAAGGGTATTGAGATCTGAATCTGATGATGAATATAATCAAGAAACAGTAAAAACTAAAGCTAATACTGGTAAATCAATCAGTCAAGAGGATTCAACCAATAAAGGTGGTATCTTCCAATTCCTACAAGCAAACCTACTCTCAGATACTTCAAATTAAATTTTTGGATATAGACTATCAATAAATTCCTGTTTTTTTTGTAAGGAATTTATTTTTTCAAATTTAATTTTTAAAGTCGCTTCCATTAAACTTAAGAAAAGTCCCAAAGCCGTTATCCAAGATAAAAAGATGAAAGGATTTTCAGGAATTTCTGAGAAATTCATATGGTTAATATTTCTTTTATAAAACTGACCGATCTATTTAATTTTTTCAACCTAAGTAAACAATTTAGAAATATTTTATGGATTTATTTCCATTCTTTCCCAATTATTTTCCTTATGCCAGACATACCTCTTGTGGATAGGCGTTACTAATTTAAGTAGATCTACAGAATATATTTCAAATTCTAAT
>QCUA01000054.1 GCA_003210915.1 Prochlorococcus sp. AG-676-L21
ATTCCATATTCCATTTTTATATCATTATATTTGGAATTTTTCTAATATCTGTTGTAGATCCAGAACTTAATGAATTTCTATTCATTGCCCATTCTTGTGGTTTTTTGGCAATTGCCCATGTAATTACTTCATTATTAAATTTTTTATTCAAGGAGTCAATTGTTTTCATAAGACGGATTGATTTTTTTGATTCCTCTTGAGATTCGTAATTGATAATTGATTGCTGTAAATATTTGCAATTAGTTAAATCCTGCATTAAAACCCCAGCTTTTGATAATTTATATTCCGGAGTATAAATTTCTTTAGATAATGCAAGTACTGTTTTTAAAATAGTACTTGTATTATCTGTTGCATTTATAAGTTTTTTATAAGCACTTTTTTGATAAGGATGATTTGAATAATGACTAGTCCTTACAAATATAGTAATGGCAGATGATTTTAAGCTTTGACTTCTCATTTTCTCGGACGCTTTTATTGCATAAATTGCTAATGCTTGAGTTAAATCTTCTAATTTTGTGATTGGTTTTCCAAAGCTTCTACTTACTTGAATCTCTTTTTTTGGCTTCTTAATTATTTCTATCGGAAGACATTTTTTACCTTTTAATTCTATTTGTAATCTTTTCCCTATGATCCCTAATTTCTTAATGATTTCATCTTCATCCATATCTCTGAATTCTTTTGCATTTTTAATCCCTTTGCTTTGTAACCAATTAGATGTTTGTTTACCAATACCCCATATTTTTTTTACGCTAATTTTTCTTAAGTAATCATTATCATTATAGATCCTAGCTAAATCAAATATTCCTGCGGAAGAATCTATATTCTTAGCTAGATTATTAGCAATTTTTGCCCTTACTTTGTTTTCTGCTATTCCTATTGTTAAAGTTATTCCTAGATTTTGATATATTAAGCACCTTACTTTTCTTGCCCAAGGATTTAAATTCTTATCTTTAGGTCTAAGAATTGACATAAAGGCTTCATCAATAGAATAAATCTCTATCTCTTCAGAATAGTCCTTTAATAAATTCATTAATCTCTTGCTCATATCACCATAGAGCGAGTAATTGGAACTTAGGACTGCAACTCCTAAGTTATTCAAACTTTCTTTGACTTTAAAATAAGGAATTCCCATTTTTATTTTCAAAGCACGAGCTTCAGGGCTTCTTGCGATAATACATCCGTCGTTATTAGATAAGATTACCACTGGTTTATTTCTTAAATTGGGGTTAATACTTTGTTCGCACGATGCGTAGAAATTATTGGCATCTATAAGAGCTATTGCTTCAGTACTTGAGCTTTTACTTTTCATAAGTAACTATGTATTGAATAGATTACAACTCCCCAAATTTGTATATCAATATGATTTCTAAAACTGAAGTCCGGATATTTATGGTTTTCTGCTTTTAAATATAATTCATTATTTTTTATGGATAATCTTTTTATAGTAAATTCTCCATCTATCATCGCAATAATAATATTTCCTGGTTTAGCAGTTAGACTCTTATCTACTATTATTAAATCTTTATCTTTAATTCCTGAATTGATCATTGAGTCGCCTTTAACTCTAAGAAAAAAAGTACTAAAAGGATTAGATATTAAATGCTCGTTCAAATCAATATTTTCCTCAGTATAGTCATCTGCAGGAGAGGGAAAACCCGCTGAGACCGAATCACTTAATAATGGAATCTTCACCTTTTTAAAATTTAAATCAGAAGAATACGAAATCCTTCTAATAGTACATATATACTATATATTAAAAATTTAAGATTGTGTTTGTTTTAAGAGGTTTATGCATTAATCTTAAACCTTCTGGTTAGGGGCGATGATAAGGCGAATTATTAGAAATAGAAATAGCTCTATAAATTTGTTCGATAAGAATTAATCTTGCTAGTTCATGAGGAAAAGTAAGAGGAGAGAGGCTTAGTAAAAGATTTGATTTATCTTTAATATCTGAAGGGATTCCATCTGCGTCTCCAATAAGAAAATTAATTTTTTTATTTTTAAAATTTAAAAGTAAGGAAGTTAGTTCAATTGAATTAAAGGATTGTCCTTCTTCAGTAAGGCAAATAATAATATTATTAACTCTAATATTATCAATATTAAAACTCTTAGATTCATTAATAATAAGATCAGGCATTCTTTTTTTGTATTGATTAATTCCTTCTCTTATCCAATTTTTTTTTATTTTACCAATAGCATATATTGATAATCTGTTAGTTTGAAGCATAGAAAAAGAGAAAAATTTCTTTATTAATCAAGAAGATAATTAAATTCGTCATATAGTTCTTCCTCTGTTGATAGATTCTCTGATGTATTAGTTTTTCTAGAATTTATATTATGAAAAACCTCCTCACTTTTTTTTAATAATTGATTTGCATCTGATGTCTCATTTATATTATCGGAGTTATCAATTATAGAATAAAAAATTTTGGAAGGGTCTTCAAATTTGGAAGCATTGTGGGATTCTTGAGGTTTTTTAATTGAGTTATCTTTGCTAACTAAATTATTATTTTTAATAAAAGTATTGAGTTTACCTAAATTTTTTTTTGATAGGCCCATACTATTTAATAAAGATATAAGATGTACATTTAATTTAAACATATTATTTCTCTTTTGGATGAATTTTAAGAACCATCATCAAAAAAAAAGATTTGGACAACATTGGTTGGTTAATAATCTGATATTAGAGAAAATCAAAGAGGTAGCTGAACTGGAAGAAAAAGATTTTATTCTAGAAATTGGTCCAGGAAGAGGAGCTTTAACCTCGAAATTATTAGATTCGAAAATTAGTAGATTACATGCTATCGAGTTAGATAAAGATTTAATTGATCTTTTAAATAATAAATTTAAAAATGATAAAAATTTTACTCTTCAACAAGGAGATATTCTTTCAACAAATATTGACTCAATAAATAAAAAAATCACAAAAGTGATCGCAAATATCCCATACAATATTACAGGCCCAATATTGGATATTTTTGTCGGAAGATTAGGAATAATAAGCAAGAATAATTACAATAAAATAATTTTCTTAATGCAAAAGGATGTTGTAGATAGGATCTTAGCTAAGGATGGTAACAAGAATGCAGGAGCTCTGAGTGTACGAATGCAACTCATCTCTAACATAAGAAGAATATGTGATGTACCTCCATCTTCTTTTGAACCACCTCCAAAAGTGTTTTCTTCTTTGGTTGTTTTTGAACCATTGAGACCAGAGATGCGTTTAGATATTAAACTAGAGAAATATTTAGATAAACTTCTTAGGATTTCATTTAATTCAAGAAGAAAAATGATAAGAAATACTCTTAATTCAATACTTTCAGCAGATGAGATAGTGCAATTATCAGAATCATCTCAAATATGCTTTAATTCAAGACCTCAGGATATTTCAATTAATAAATGGATTAAGCTTGCAGAGGCTTGTATTAAAATAACAAATAAGAACCAGTAAAATGTCAAAATTGTCTACAACTAAGATTTGTGTTAAATCACCTGCAAAGATAAACCTCCATCTTGAAATAATCGGAAAAAGAGAGGATGGATATCATGAATTAGCGATGATAATGCAGAATATTGATCTATATGATTATATAGAATTTGAGAATAATCAAATTGGCGAAATTAAGTTAAAGTCTGATAGCAAAGATCTAAGTCTAGATGAAGATAACTTAATAATAAAAGCGGCGAATTATATAAAGGACATATCAAAAAAAAAAGAATTAGGGGCTAATATATTTTTAAAAAAGAATATTCCTATCGGTGTTGGTTTAGCTGGTGGTTCTAGTAATGCAGCTGCAACATTAGTTGGACTTAATAAATTATGGGATTTGGAACTTGATTACGAAACTATTTTTTTAATTTCGGCAAAACTAGGATCAGATGTACCTTTTTTTATAGAAGGAGGATGCCAATTTTGTTTTGGAAGGGGAGAAATTCTTGAGAAATACAGTTCTAATTTTGACTTTGGTGTAATTCTTTTAAAAAACCCAAACATTTCAATTTCAACTGTAGATACTTATAAAAAATATAGTCAAGAATTTTGTCCAAAATATTTTACTGAAACTTATAAAACAAAAAAAATCAGAGATGATTTAAGAGTAAACGGATTCAACGATTTTAAATTATCAGAACAAAGGATAAATGTAAAAAATGATTTGCAAGTTATTGTTGAGAGAGAAAATAATTCTGTAAAGAAAGCATTATATCTACTGTCAAATTTGAAAAATTGTTTATCATTCTCAATGAGTGGATCTGGTCCAACATGTTTTGCTCTTTTTAAAGATATAAATATAGCTAGTGAAGTTTTTGAACAAAATCATAAAATGTTTAATAATAATGGA
>QCUA01000055.1 GCA_003210915.1 Prochlorococcus sp. AG-676-L21
TCAATTCTAGAGTCTTTGCCCCAGTTAAAAACAATTAGTTTTTTAAGGTTATTTTTAGCTGAAAAATAATTAACAACAAGGATCAATGATTTAGGCTAGTTGTTAATTTTGATAGATAAAATAAGTAAGAGAATAAAAGGAGAGCTTTTAAAAGCTCTCCTTTTTATTTGGGCTAAAAAAACAAACTTTGGCATTATTATATTTTTTTAGCTATTTATTGTAATAAGAAACTTTATTTGGATAGAGATAAGATAATGTCAAAAAAACTTAGATTTTTTTCTGATTTATTAGCTAGAGCTGTTAATGAAATCGAATACAAAAATGTTCTTAAAAAGTTAAAGAAATATGATCTTATAGCAGATGTAGATGATCAGAGATCACACCATTTCTATTCATAGAGAAGGGGACTAAATTGAACTATTGTTATAAACCTTTTACTTCAAAAATCCTACTTTGGCTAGAAGTCTCATTACAAAATAAATTTTTTATTTCTAATAATTAAGAAAAAAGTTTTGTTTTAATCTATGAATAATTACTATTGTCCATACTGTAATCCCAAATATCAATTTCAAAAAAAATCAACATCTGGAGAATTAATATGTGGGTTATGTGGTGACCCTCTAGTAAAAAAGCCATTGATTAAAATCAATCAAATAATTGCTATTATTGCCTCCTTATCGCTTGTACTTCCATTGATTTACACGTTTATTATTTTATTTAAAAACCAAATAAATACTCCTAGTAGAAATTACAATGCAAGTGCAAATTTTATCGAGAAAAATTCAAACACAAGACTTTATCAACCTCTCCATCCTGCTCCTGGGATATATAATTCAGCCCATGCATGTAATTCAAATTCTTTTGGTAAAGGATCTTCAAAATGATAACCACTAACAAATCTGCTTGGAATTCCAACTGATCTACATGACTCAACCATTAACATTGCTAAGTCTCTGCATGAGCCAACCCTTTCTCTAAGAGTCCTGCTTGCTGGCCATGCTGGGCCAGTATGTCTTTTCGTATACTTAACTCGATCCTGAATAATTTCTATAAGTTGAAATGTGAAGGATAAGGCATTATTTCCACTTCCTGCTAATGACTCTTGAGCTAATTCAACAGCAGAAGGATCATGCTGCCCATTTGGCATCCATCCTTCCAAAGCGCCCTGAAGATCTCTATTAATGATACTTCTACAAAAGGGTAATGTAAGGTCCCTTTCTTTAACACCATAAAGAATGGAAGGATGTTTAAGTGTCTCAACCTCGCTTATTGCTTTAATAGATAATGAATTGGTATATCCCTCAAAGGTAATTCTATGAATCTCTTCACCACTGGCGGCAAGTAAAGGATAAAGAATTTTTGGATTTGGAGAAATATTTAAATTAAAGTTTATTAGTCTTTGAAATCCATGCGATCTAGGTTTTATACATAATCGATGTTCCCCCAATTGAACTGACTCTTCATAAGAATATTCGAGGTTATGGATATATTTAATTTTCATTAATCAAATTCTTTGTTTATAAAATATTTATCTTCTATGAGATTATGAAGTTTGTTTAAATCAATTTGTAAGGAATCAATAGCCTCATGTAGTCCGTCATTTATTATATCTTCAATTCTGATATAACTCCACTTTGCTTTAAGTAAACCCCTCATGCACTCAAGTTTTGAGGGATTATCTGAACTTGGAGAGGTATTAATCATTTTTAGGGTATTACTTATACCATCCAAACAGTATCTAACAGATCTTGGGAAATTATTATCTAGTAAGAGAAATCGTGCTACTGAATTCGGCTGGATAGAATTTTGTTCTGCTTTCCTGAACATTTGATAAGCACCTGCGGAACGCAGAAGAGCTATCCACTGCAACTCATCCAGGACTCCTCCAAGCTCATCTAAGCTTGGAAGTAATAAGTAATATTTTACATCTAAGATTCTAGATGTCTTATCAGCTCTTTCTATTAATCTACCTAAAATACTAAATTGACATGCAAGATCTTTGCTAAGAGTGGCGTCTGTAATGCCATAAAACAACTGACATCCTCTTCTTATTTCGCTTAATTGCTCCTGCCTTGGAAGGTCCCATATAGATTCCCCTTCTTGTAAATTCCAATATAAAATATTTATTTGTTCCCACATTTCAGATGTCATTACATCCCTTATTTGCCTAGCGTTTTCTCTAGCCAATTGGATACAAGAGATTATGCTGTTGGGATTTATTCGATCCCTAATTAAAAAATTAATAACATCATCCTGTTTTTTCTCAGGAAATCTAGAATCAAATGTTTCTCTATCACTTGAAGCATCAATTAGAGGCAGCCATGGTTCAGCACTGCCTGGTGGACAATCTAAAGACATTGCTTCACTAACCTCAACGAAACGAGATATATTTTCCGCACGTTCTAAATAACGATTAATCCAATAAAGAGATTCAGCTACCCGACTTAAAAGCATTCTAATTTCCTACAACCCATGTATCTTTGCAACCCCCTCCTTGAGAAGAATTGACTACTAATGAACCTTTTTTTAAAGCAACTCTAGTTAGACCTCCTGGACTTACCCATGAATCCTTTCCCCTTAAAATGTAAGGTCTTAAATCAACGTGACATGGATAAAGTTCACCATCGCATAATGAGGGAACTGTAGAAAGTTCTAGAGTAGGTTGAGCTATAAAATTTCTAGGATTATTTTTGATTTTATCTGAGAATTCATTTATCTCAGTTGTAGTTGATTGAGGACCAATTAACATTCCATACCCACCAGCTTCAGAGACTGATTTGACAACAAGTTTTGGAAGGTTATTTAAGACATATTCTCTATCCTTTTTGTAATAACAAATATAGGTTTCAACATTTTTTATTATTGGTTCTTCATCAAGAAAATATTTGATCATTTTAGGAACAAAAGAATAAATCATTTTGTCATCTGCTATTCCTGTCCCGGGGACATTAGCAACAGCAACATGACCTGCCTTCATGACATCTAGTAAACCACTAACGCCTAAATATGAATCTTTTCTAAAATGTATAGGATCTAAAAAATCATCATCAATCCTTCTATAAATTACATCTACTCTTTTTAATCCAGAAGTAGTCTTTAAGTAAACATATTCATCGTTACAAATTAAATCATGACCTTGAACTAATTGAATACCCATTTCTTGAGCTAAATAACTATGTTCAAAATATGCACTATTAAAAATCCCAGGTGTTAATAAAACTATTTTTGGTGTATCAGTCCATATAGCTAGTTCTTGGAGAGTCTTTAATAAAAATGATGGGTATTCATCAATAGGTTTAACTATTCTGCCTGAGAAAAGATTAGGGAAGATATTCTTCATCACTAATCTATTCTCTAAAAAATAAGCCACACCAGAAGGACATCTTAAGTTGTCTTCTAAAACATGCCAAGTACCTTGACCATCTCTTATTAAATCAAGTCCTGATATTTGACACCATTTATTTAATGGAGGCTTAAAACCCAACATTTGAGGCCTCCATCCATCTGAACTCTCAATTAGTTCCCTTGGAATTATTTCATCATTAATTATATTTTGAGAATTATATATATCATCTAAGAAAAGATCTATTGCCTCAAGTCTCTGTTTTAAGCCTTCTTCCAAGGTTATCCAGTCGTGCTTACTTATTATTCTTGGTAAAGGGTCAAAAGGTAATATTCTTTCTGTACCTTTTACGCCTGTGTCGTTTAACCTAAAAGTTGCTCCATGTCTTAATAATAACTTCTTGGCCGCCGAATGATTTCTGTTTAGTTCTTCTAAACCCATATTATCTAGGGAAGATAATAAGGGGGTTAAAATTTCTCTGGCAGAATTTAAATTATCTTTGAAGTATTCATCATAATTATTTTTAGGACGATAATTTGAAAACATATATCTCTTCATTTGTTAACTTTTTACTTTAGCTTTGGACGATATTTAGTATTTAAAACTACAAAAAGAAATATCCATAAACTAAATCTATTTCAATATTTTATGCATTGAACTATATTTCTTAAAAATATAAAAAATATAAAAAATATGAATTCTGGTAATTGGCAATTTGTTTTTTTTAGATATTTTGCGAGTTTAC
>QCUA01000056.1 GCA_003210915.1 Prochlorococcus sp. AG-676-L21
TTGACTTAAAGCAAATAATTCTTTTTGTATTAAATGAGGTATGACTTCTGTATCAGTATCGGAATTAAAAACAATTCCTTCTTTTTCTAATTTAATTTTTAATTCCTGATAATTTTCAATAATCCCATTTTGGACAACTGCAACCTCTCCTGAACTATCAATATGGGGATGTGCATTTTTAACCTCTGGTTTTCCGTGAGTGGCCCAACGTGTATGACCTATTCCCACAGTTCCAGGTATTTCTATATTTTTTAAGTTATTTTTTAAATTTTTAAGTTTTCCTTCTGCTTTATTACAAGATATATTCTTTGTTTCAGAGTTAATTATTGCAATACCTGCAGAATCATACCCTCTGTATTCAAGTTTTTCCAATCCATTAATAAGTAATGGCAATGCTTTTTTATAACCTGTAACAGCAACAATTCCGCACATATAAGTAATTTTTTTCAATTATATTGAAAAAAATTAAGTATTTAATATTACATGGACTCTCTGGCAACTGCACTATAAAAATTAATAAGCTAAGCCCATACTTCTTGATGTTTCATCACCTAAATAAACCCTAATACTTAAAAAATCTGTTGGGCATGCAGTTTCACACCTTTTACATCCTACGCAGTCCTCTGTCCTGGGAGATGAAGCTATTTGGCCGGCTTTACAACCATCCCATGGAACCATTTCCAGAACATCCAGTGGGCATGCCCTTACACATTGGGTACATCCAATGCATGTGTCATAAATTTTAACTGCGTGTGACATGTAGAAATTGTCTTTAAGAACCTCACAATATAATACTATTGTCTTACAAAGAAATTAAAAAAATTAAGATATGCTTCACTCTTGTTAACTCTAGGGCATAAAATCAAGTAGATAATTAGTAAATTCCATAAACTATGTCACAAGAAGAAATCCTTCAAAAAGTTTGCTCTATTGTTTCTGAGCAACTAAGTGTTGAATCAGCCGAAGTAAAATCTGATTCAAACTTTCAAAATGATTTAGGTGCAGACTCCCTTGACACCGTAGAGCTAGTAATGGCACTTGAAGAAGCATTTGATATCGAGATACCTGATGAAGCAGCTGAAGGTATCGCAACAGTAGGAGATGCTGTTAAATTCATCGAAGAAAAAAAAGGTTAATTGAGGATGCCAAATTTCCATCGAGTAGTTATTACCGGTATAGGGGCAGTAACTCCAATTGGTAACAACATTGATGAATATTTACTCGGCCTACAAAAGGGGTCAAATGGAGTTTCAGATATTACTCTCTTTAACCCTGAACAACATCCCTGTAAGTTTGCGGCAGAAGTTAAAAATCTTCAATCCGAAAATTTTATAGAACCTAAAGAATCTAAAAGATGGGATCGATTTTCACAATTTGGAGTAATAGCTGCAAAGCAAGCTTTCAATGATTCTGGAATTGAAATAACTGAAGCCAATGAATCAAGAATTGGAGTAATAATTGGCTCTGGTGTTGGAGGCTTACTTACAATGGAAAGTCAAGCTCAAATATTGAGTCATAAAGGGCCAAAAAGAGTAAGCCCATTTACAGTTCCAATGATGATCCCAAATATGGCGACAGGGCTTGCTGCTATTGCGTTAGGAGCAAAAGGTCCTAGCTCTGCTGTATCCACTGCCTGCGCTGCTGGATCAAATGCTATTGGAGACTCTTTTAGATTGTTACAGCTGGGGAAAGCAGATGCGATGATTTGCGGAGGAGCAGAAGCAAGTATAACTCCTCTTGGAGTAGCAGGTTTTGCAAGCGCCAAAGCACTCTCTTTTAGAAATGACAGTCCTCAAACTGCGAGTAGACCTTTTGATGCTGAAAGGGATGGATTTGTAATTGGAGAAGGATCTGGGATTCTTGTTCTAGAGACTCTTGAAAGTGCAAAAAAAAGAGGCGCAAAAATTTATGCTGAAATTATTGGTTATGGGTCAACTTGTGATGCACATCACATTACTTCGCCTTCTCCAGGGGGGACTGGAGGAGCAGCAGCAATCAAGCTAGCCATTGATGATAGTTCAATTAATCCTGATCAGGTTGATTACATAAATGCTCATGGAACTAGCACTGCAGCAAATGACAAAAATGAAACTTCTGCAATTAAATCCATATTTAAAGACAGATCTTACCTCATTCCTGTAAGCTCTACTAAGTCGATGACTGGTCATCTCTTAGGGGGTTCAGGAGGTATAGAAGCTGTAGCTTGTATTCTTTCTTTGACACATAATTTTGTCCCTCCTACAATAAACTACGTCAATCCTGATCCAGATTGTGATCTTGATTATGTACCAAATAATGCTAGAGATGCTCAAATAAGAGTTGCTCTTTCTAATTCATTCGGCTTTGGTGGTCACAACGTTTGTCTAGCATTTAGCAAATTTGATTGATGAAAACCAACTCTGTATTCCAAAATTACCTTACTTAAAACAATGGTCGCTGCATCTGTTTCATTAGAATCACTATGTGTAAATAGTATAAGAATGCTGGCTGTAGATGCAGTAAATAAATCTAATAGCGGGCATCCTGGCTTACCTATGGGTTGCGCTCCTATGGGCTATGCATTATGGCACAATATTCTCAATCACAATCCCAATAATCCAAAGTGGTTTAATAGAGACCGCTTCGTATTATCAGCGGGCCATGGGTGTATGTTGTTATATTCTCTTCTACATCTGACTGGCTATAAATCAGTTTCTATTGAAGATATTAAAGAATTTAGACAATGGGGATCTAAGACACCTGGGCATCCAGAAACCTTTGAGACTGAAGGTGTTGAGGTAACGGCGGGGCCATTAGGGGCAGGGATTTCTAACGCCGTTGGTTTAGCAATTGCAGAAGCACACTTAGCCGCTAAATTCAATAAAAAAGATTGCGAAATTGTTGATCATTATACCTACGTAATAATGGGAGACGGTTGTAATCAAGAAGGGATTGCCTCTGAAGCATGTTCACTGGCGGGTCATCTTAAGCTTGGGAAATTAATAGCTCTATATGATGATAATCAAATCACAATTGATGGACGTACAGATGTTTCATTTACAGAAGATGTTTTAAAAAGATATGAAGCTTATGGATGGCATGTGCAACATGTTGAAGATGGCAATCACGATGTGAAAGGAATTACCAAAGCAATTGAAAATGCTAAATCTGTAAAAGATAAACCTTCTTTAATCAAAATTTCTACAATCATAGGTTATGGGTCACCAAACAAGTCAGATACGGCAGGAATTCATGGAGCTGCAGTAGGAGAAGAAGAAGCTACCTTAACAAGAGAGTTTTTAAATTGGGAATATCCTCCCTTTGAAATACCTGAGGATGTATATTCTCAATTTAGACAAGCTATTACTAAAGGTGAAGACTCTGAAAAAAAATGGAATTTAAAATTTCAAGAATATCAAAACACATATCCCTCTGAAGGAGCAGAATTGAAAAGAATGATCCAAGGTGAATTACCAGAGAACTGGGATTCAGATCTGCCTTCATATACGACAGATGATAAGGGTCTCGCAACAAGAAAACATTCTCAAATATGCCTAGGGGCTCTTGGGCCTAATCTTCCTGAATTAATTGGAGGATCTGCGGATTTAACTCACTCTAATTACACAGATATAAAAGGAGAAACAGGCTCATTTCAGGCACATTCTCCAGAAAAGAGATACTTACATTTTGGTGTGAGAGAGCATGCCATGGCAGCAATATTAAATGGAATTGCTTATCACGACAGTGGATTAATACCTTATGGAGGGACTTTTCTTGTTTTTGCAGACTATATGAGAGGTTCAATGAGACTATCTGCTCTCAGTGAGCTGGGAGTTATTTATGTACTTACTCATGATTCAATTGGAGTAGGCGAAGATGGTCCAACACATCAACCTGTTGAAACGATCCCCTCACTAAGAGCAATGCCAAATATGCTTGTATTTAGACCTGGAGATGGTAATGAAACAAGTGGTGCTTATAAGCTTGCTATTAAAAACAGAAAAAGACCT
>QCUA01000057.1 GCA_003210915.1 Prochlorococcus sp. AG-676-L21
CCAATTTACAGATCTTGGTTGAATTGTTTATTACTCAGACCAAGTAAAGAAAAAATATTTTTATTAGAGGAGGAGGAAAACAAACCTTATTTTCTTCGAAGAAAGAAATCCAATTATTTTGTAATTAGATTCTTCATAATACTGCTACCTATTTCATCATATTTTTTTGGTATTAGGCAAAAATCTGCCGAACTTGCTTTAATGCCTTTTGGTATAGCAACTTTCATAAATAATTTTTTAGCTTTTATCTCATCTCTATTATTTTCAGAAAGTAATGGTGTATATATTCTTTTAAATATTATTGGATATTTTGTTAGCTCGGTAACTGCATCTCATTATGCAATCAAGATTGCAAAAAATAATTTAGAGATATGAATAAAAAGTTAGTAGGAATTATTTTCCTTTTTTTAACACAATTAGCTTTTCTCTTAGACAATGAAAAGGTTGCTTTTATATCTAAACAAATATCATTTTTTGAAAATTCAAAATCAAACAAATCTGTAGATTCCTTAAGTAATAATTCAAGTAAAATTTCGAAATCAATTAATTTAAAGAAATCAGATATTTCAAAAAAAGAGGAGCAATCTACAAAAATTTTTATTTCTGCTGTATGTAAAAGAGATAAATTAAATCTTGATGAATCATTAGTTTATAGAAATATGTATGCAAAATTGAAAGAAAAGGGAATAAGTGAAAGGTTTTTTAGAAAATTTATAAAAAAAGAAAACATTGCTAGTTATTCTGCTTTTTATATAAATGATTTAAATCAAAAGAATTGTGAATTTAATAATTTTAAAATTGCAAATAAAGAGATATTAAAAGAATCAAACAAATCCAAAATTAATAGTCAAAGTCTTAAAAAAGATGATTGGGTTCCTCTCCCTACTCCTTATTATTCTGATCCTGATAGCAAATCATATTCTGTTTTTATAAATAAGAGTTCTATTGAAAAAATAGTGCAAAGGGATGGAGAAGTTCAATTTGATTATGAAATTGATTACATTGCTCAAGATGAGTGGAGAAATCCAGGAACTCAAATAGAAAAAAGAACTATTAGATGTGGCTCTTTAGCTATTTTTAACACATTCAAAGATAAGTATGAAATGAGATATATTTCTGCTTTTAATAATCCTTATTTAGAACAAGAAGCATTATATGTATGCAAAGAGGAAAATATTAAAGAGAAATTTTCTGAGGCAGTTTTAGAAATTGACGGATGGGTAACATTTGCTGATTCTGAAAAAGTTACTGAAATATATCCTAAATGGGAATTAAATAAATTTGTCGAATATAAAATCCATATTCCTTCCTTAAAAAGTTTGGATAAGGGTTGGATTAGTGGCAAAACAAGAATATTTTATGATGATATTAAAATGTTTTCACCAACATTCAATTTGAAACTCAATTGCACAGAAAGACAACAATATTATAACGGCAAGTTAATGCAGAGAATAAAGGGAAATGAATGGTGGTATCTCTTTGGAGATATTGATAATCAATACATAATGGATAATAGAGATAAGAATTCTAGTCCCTCTGCATATAAAGCTAATAGAGAAATTTATCTTGGAAGAGATAGATATATGAATTCTACTTATGATTATGTATGTGCAAATATTAAGACTATTAAAAATTAATATCAAATAAAAGCATCTAGTTCTCTCTTCATTAGCCAGTAGCTAGGTTCCTGTTGTACCATGGGATCTCGGCGAATATATAGGGTTTGAATAAAGTTTGGATAACTTTTTCGATATGAATTTATTATCCATCAATGTTCCTATTTAGGAAAGTAATGGGTGGTATGGGGTTATTTTGATATCATCCTAAACTTGATTAACTTTGATAAATTTATTTCAAAAATCTCCATGGATTTTTCCACCCTAAAAAAAGTAAAACTATTAAAGAAACTTTTATCCAAAAACCTATAAAAGGAACTAATGTTAAAACTATTGTGAGAACAAATGCCAAGAAAAGATATGTAGTTGTATCCGTAAATTGTAGTAAGTCATGCCACCAACATAATGCTTGAGGACCATGGAGTTCCCATCCACTCCAATGTCCTGGCTTCCCACAAATAGAGCAAAAATGAGGAGGCTCACCCCATGATGATGTTGACTTCTTTTTCTTTTCTTCAGTCAATTTATTTTCTCCAATATTTGTATCTTAGTTTTATATAAATTACACGCCAAAGATTTAATCCTGTTGGCATCTTCTAAATCATCAAATAATTCTTTTGGAATATTATTAAAACCATTAAAAGCTCCCCAAATAGAACCTGACATAGAACATAAAGTATCAACATCTCCGCCACATTTACGAGTGAATTTTATTAATTCATTGAATGACTTAGATCTGAAACGAAGCCCTAGATAAATGGCAGTAATGCAAGAATCAGCTGCTTTTATTCCATTACCTAAATTTTTTGAAACCTCCTTTGGAGAAATATCTAAATTGTCTTCTAACCACTTAAGAGATAACTCTGCTTTTTTCTTGAAAATCTCAGTGTTTGAATATTTCAGAACCATATTTATAATTCTTATCGTATCAATATTATTTAAAGCTAAAGAGACAGTTTTCCCAACTAAAACTGCTCCCTCAATGGCTTGTGGATGCGCATGGGTAATTTGAGTTGCTTTAGTGATTTCTTTTGCAAGTAGATCATGATTTTGAGAATAAATTAAAGCTAATATTGGTGATCTCATTGCACCTCCATTTCCCAGAGAACCTTCTTTATAAGTTTGACGATTCGCTACCTTCCAACTAACTCCTTTGCTTATAGATTTAAGAACCTTTGAAGCAGCAGGTCCGTATCCTCGACTCCACTTATAGCTAGATGCAAATTTTAAGGCAAGATAATTTTGGTCAATAGTATTTTTCTTAAGAATGCTTTCTGCTAAATCTATAGACATTTGTGTATCGTCTGTCCACCTCATTTTTCCTGTAGGTGTTTTTGAAAAGAATTTCCATAAAAACCTTTCAATAAAACCACCTTCATAAGGAGCGCCTAAAGCATCTCCTAAAGATAAGCCAATGAATGTACCAATAAATTTATCCTTTAAATCGGTGCGAGATTTCATTTATTTAAATATTTTCAGAATTTCTTTAAGTATTCATCTGCATCTTTATTACCTAATTTAGAAGCTTTTTCTAAATCTTGAAAAGCACCATCCCGATTACCTATCTGATTCTTTAATATTCCTCTTTTATAAAAATACAGTGAGTTTTCTTTGTTATTTGCAATTGCCTTATCTAAATAAGTAATAGCTTCTTTAGGTTCTTCATAAAATTGCTCTGCTATATTAGCGATCTCAAAATTGACTTCAGAAGATAGTGGGTCTAACTCTTCTGCCTTTATAAAATCTTTAAGTGCTTCTTGCTCCATTCCTAATTCACAATTTATTTTCCCTCGTAACATATGACTTTCATAAGTAGAGGCTAGGGAAATAGATTTTTCAAGTTCTATTAATGATTCCTCAAGCTGATCATTATGGAATTTTATTTTTGCAGACAAAAAATATGCTTTGTAATTATTAGGCTCAAGTTCTTTCGATTTTGAAATGTCCCAAAGTGCACTTTCATAATCTTTGATTTCTATTTCTGCTTCAGCACGCATTAAATAAATAATATTTTTAGTGTAGGCATCATTCTTAACTAACTTTAATGCTTTTGTATATTCCCTACATGCCTGCTCGTATAAACCAAGATCATATTTTTCTTTACCAGAAGAAATTAATTTTTGATCTTCTCTATTACTTATACGTGTTGTTAGCCAATTTATAAACACAAAATATAAGAGTAGGAATACTAAAACACCTATAAATGAAATCCAATTTCTTGCAAATAAAAGCAATATTAGAACAATTATTAGACTTA
>QCUA01000058.1 GCA_003210915.1 Prochlorococcus sp. AG-676-L21
TTTCTAATTTAGTTAAAAATAAATCTAATAATTTTTTATCAATATCGCCTAACTTAATTATTTCGATTTTCTGTTTATTTTTAATATATAAACTATATATTGAATCAATAGAATCATCCCATTTTTCAGAATAATTTGAAGAAATTCTTTCGAGTAAATTATATGGAATTAAATTTTCAATCTCTTTAGAAGAGTATATATAATCTTTAATTTTTTCTTCAAAATAAACATATAAAATTGAAAAAGATAACAAAAATAAACTATGAATAATTAGAATTCTTAATCTAAAAGGTGCGATCTTTTGATCTAAAAGAGTTGGATTTGTAATTAATTTATATGGCTCTGGTTCCTTGGATTTTTCAAGATTAAGAATTCTTAGTTGTGATTCTAATTCTAATAAAGTGGCGCTATTTCTAAGATACTCATTATTTAAACGATTAAACTTTATATACACCCCCTTTGGTCTTTTAGATGATTCGATCATTGCATCAGCAGCATCAATCCTAGCTAAGATAGATTTTAAAGAGGTTTTTTTTATATTTTCTAATAAGCTTTCCTTCTCTCTCTTTAATTTCTTTGAAACAGAAAAATTATCTGTAAAAAAAGCTTTTGAAGAATTTATTTCGTTTTGAATTATTGCTAATTCTGATAGTAATGAATTTTCCACTAAGTTAAAACTTTTAGCAAGATAAGTAAGTTTTTCATTATCTGAATCTTCTTCTTGAAAATATCCAGCTATTTGGTATAAAAGTCTCTTTTCTGTTGCAGCTTTTGTTCTTTGATCTTGAAAATTAGTCGATACATTCGAAAGAGGGGCATAAAGACCATTTGATAATGATAAGGGTGCAGAAGTTACGACTTTTAGATCATTTTCTAATGCGAATTTCTGATAAGTCTCGTAAGAAATATTGGTTTTTTCTCTATACAATTGAACTTGATTATTTAAGAAATTTATTCCCTTGGTAAGACTTTTATTTAAGTTATCTGTTGAATACTTTTTATAAACTTTTGAAATATCTAATAAAATAGGAAGAATTGATTTCTTATTTGTATTTTTATATTTAATGTTTAGAACACTTGTACCTTTTTTAAGTTTAATTTCTGAATTTCTTTTCCATTTTCTAAAGGATATTGGTTTATTATCATTTGGATGTTCTTTGTCTCTTAAGATAGATGATTTATATATAGGGATTAATATTGATGAACTTTTTAGGATTTCTACTTGAGTACTAAGGCTTGAGTTATTTCCACGATCTAATAAAAAATCAATATCTGAGTTAGCCAAGCTAGTAAGCTTACTTAATTTACTCTCTTCCTTATCAAGAACAATTTGAAATTCACCTTGCCAAACGTTTTTTAATCTTAATGTATGAATTAAACTAATAGTTAAACCTATACTTAGAAAAGTAATTAACTTTTTTGAATTTCTTAATAGAAAATAAGCAAGATCTTTTATAAGAATATCGTTATTCCCAATTATAATGTCTTCTTCATTTTTTAAATTTTTATTCATTAAAATCTATTTTTAACTTGTCCTTAGTAAACACTTTAAAGTCTTAAAAATTTTCCATTTTCTATAGAAGTTTTGAAATATTCAATTGTTGATATAATACCATCTTCAAGGCTAATAGATGGTGCCCAGCCTAGATTTGAAATCTTTTCAATATCTACTCTTTTTATTGGATGTCCATCTGGTTTTGAATTATCCCAAACTACATCTCCTTCGTAACCTGTTTTCTCCGCGATTAAAATAGCTAATTCTTTTATAGATATATCAGTACCTGATCCAACATTTAGGTAAGTGATTAATTCTCCACTGGCACTTTTTGGGCAATTTTCTGCAAAGGTTGACCAATTTTCGAGAAGGAATACAGATGCATCCCCTAGATCGTCAACATGTAAAAAATCACGTCTGGGAGATCCACTCCCCCAGCAAATAACTTCTTCAACAGAATTTTTTTTTGCTTCATAAAAACGTCTTATTAGGGCTGGTAAAACATGACTATTTGTTGGATGGAAGTTATCTCTAGGTCCATATAGATTGGCTGGCATAATACTTATAGCATTAAAACCATATTGCTTTCTTAAAGATTCACATAGTTTAATTCCAGCAATTTTTGCTATTGCATACCATTGGTTTGTATTTTCAAGTGAACCAGTTAATAATGATTCCTCTTTCATGGGTTGCTTAGAAAACTTTGGATAAATACAATTGCTGCCTAAAAAAAGAAGTTTTTTTACATTTCTTTTCCAAGCAATCTCTATTAAATTAGTTTGAATTTTTAAATTTTCTAATAAAAAATCTGCAGGGTATGAATCATTTGCAAAGATCCCCCCAACTTTTGCTGCTGCAATAATAACTACAGTTGGTTGATTTATATCGAACCACTTATTGACTTCATCTATATGGAGAAAATTTAATTCATTTCTCTTTGGAGAGAATAATTTACCCCCTAAGTTCTCTTCGCCATAGCCAGATTTTTGCAAAGATCTTAATATTGCGTTTCCAGCCAGTCCGGCCCCACCTGCTATTAAAATTCTATCATCATATGAAATGCCTTTATCCATAGAATATGAATCTATATCTTTTCCTCAAATTCTAAGATTAATAAATATAATATTTTATTTAAAAGAAATATAAATTTATATTTACATGATTCTAAAAATGATGAACAAAATTACTTTAAATAACTAAATATATGTTTTAAAAATAAAATGTTTTTTTAATTTACTAAATTACTTGACTTTGATCATTATCATAAATGTTAAGAATTAATATTTTTATGAAAAGAATTTTAATAACTGGAGGTGCAGGTTTTATTGGGAGTCATACATGTGTAAGCCTTTTAGAAAATGATTATGAGGTATATCTAGTTGATTCTTTTGTAAATAGTTCGCCTATTGTTATTAATAGAATTCTCTCAATATGTGATTTGAATAATTCAAATTTGGGTAAAAATCTAAAAGTATTTAAAGGAGATTTAAAAGATAAAGTTTTTATTGAAGATATATTTTCTAATGCAGATAAATCTGGTAACCCTATAAATGGAGTTATTCATTTTGCTGGTTTGAAAGCAGTAAACGAATCAGTTTTAAATCCCCTTCGATATTGGCAAGAGAATATTTTTTCATCTTTAAATTTAGTAAGCGTAATGAAAAAATATAATTGTAATTTATTGGTTTTTAGTAGTAGCGCAACTGTTTATGGTAAAGAATCATCATCACCAATTAAAGAAAATTCCTACTTAAATCCTTCAAATCCATATGGGAATACAAAATTAACTATTGAAAAGATTTTAAACGACCTTTATGATGAAAATTCAAATATTTGGAAAATTGCTTGTTTAAGATATTTTAATCCTATTGGTGCCCATACTTCCTCTTTAATAGGTGAAAATCCTGTTGGCATGCCAAATAATTTGTTCCCTTTAATTTGTAATGCCGCTTTAGATAATAATACAAAACTAAAGATTTTTGGATCCGATTGGGATACTATTGATGGCACATGTATAAGAGATTATATACATGTATCTGATGTCGCAGAAGGACATCTAAAGACTTTGGAGTATCTAAATAATCATAAAACGAATATTCTGAAGATGAATATTGGAACAGGTTTAGGCACGAGTGTTTTAGAACTTATAGAGACTTTTTCAAGAGTTAATAAAGTTACTGTAGATTATAAATTCACTTCTAGAAGAGATGGCGATTCTAAGGAAATAGTTGCAGATAATTCTTTCTCAAGTTCTTTGCTAAATTGGATACCTAAAAGATCTTTGGAGGATATGTGCATTGATGGTTGGAATTGGAAAAAAAATAACGTTAATGGTTTTTAATTCAAATAAATTAAATATTGTTATTTACTCTTA
>QCUA01000059.1 GCA_003210915.1 Prochlorococcus sp. AG-676-L21
TTTCATCTTCTATTTCTAACCATTCATCTTCGGTGAGGAGTTGCTTGTATTTAAGATCTTTATGATCACCAACATCCAAAACGACATAACAATTAAAATAGACTATTTGCTCTACATCTCTAAGGGGGATATCTAAGAGAATTGCTACATAACTGGGAATACCTTTTAAATACCAAACATGTGAAACTGGAGCTGCCAGTTTTATGTAGCCCATTCTATGTCTTCTTACTCTACTTTCAGTTACTTCTACCCCACATCTCTCGCATACAATTCCACGGTGTCTTACTCTTTTGTATTTACCGCAGTGACATTCCCAATCTTTAGATGGCCCAAATATTTTTTCACAAAAAAGACCATCCATTTCTGGTTTTAGGGTTCTATAGTTTATAGTCTCAGGTTTAGTTACCTCTCCTACTACTTGTCCATTAGGTAAAGTCCTCTGGCCCCAATCCATTATCCGTTGCGGTGAAGCAATAGAAATTTTGACGTAATCAAAGTGATTTTCTGTTCTTAGGTTGCTGTTAGTCATTTTTAGGAGATTTAAATTAGAAAGTTTTGATAAAATATTTAATCTTCCTCATATTCAGAGGTTCCTAGAGATTCATAGGTAGGCCTCGAAGGAGTATTCCTTCTTGGATTTACATCTTGCATTAAATCAACCTCCTTACCTTCATCTGTGTATACACCGATATCTAGACCTAAGGACTGCAATTCTCTCATTAGGACTTTAAATGATTCCGGAGTTCCCGGTCTAGGAATAGGTTTTCCTTTAACTATTGCGTTTAATGCTTCATTTCTTCCTTGCATATCATCTGATTTAACAGTTAACAATTCTTGCAAAGTATAAGCTGCTCCATATGCTTCTAAAGCCCAAACTTCCATCTCTCCAAGTCTCTGTCCACCTTGTTGAGCTTTACCACCTAAGGGTTGCTGAGTAACTAAGGAGTATGGACCTGTTGATCTCGCATGAATCTTATCATCTACTAAGTGAACAAGCTTTAGGAAGTGGGAATATCCGACAGCAACAGGCTGATCAAAAGCTTCACCAGTTCTGCCGTCTTTGAGTAACAACTTTCCAGGATCTTGGGGATTATAAACCCAATCCTTACCATCTTGCTTTGAAGCCTCCTTTAAGAATGCTTGTACGGTTTGATGAGATTTTTCAGCACCATACATCTCATCAAAAGGGACAACTTTAACTCGGCAGTTTAAGTTTGATGCTGCCCAACCCATCAACAGTTCAAAAACTTGGCCTACATTCATTCTACTTGGAACACCAAGAGGATTTAAGACAATATCAACTGGAGTACCATCCGGTAAATAAGGCATGTCCTCTCTAGGTAAAATTCTACTTATTATGCCTTTATTACCATGTCTACCAGCCATCTTGTCTCCTACCTGTATTTTTCTCCTTTGAGCGACATAAACCCTTACAACCATATTTGCACCTGGAGGTAGCTCATCACCTTGCTCCCTGGTATAAATACGAACATCTAAAACTCTTCCTTTTTCTGTTTTAGGAACTCTAAGAGAATTATCTCTCACATCTCGTGCTTTTTCACCAAATATAGCTCTCAAAAGTTTTTCTTCAGGTGGTTGATCAGATTCTCCCTTGGGAGTAACTTTTCCTACGAGAATATCCCCACTTTCTACAAAGGCACCAGTTCTGATGATTCCCATTTCATCAAGATTGTTCAAACTATCTTCTGAAATATTAGGAATTTCTCTGGTAATTTCTTCAGGGCCTAATTTAGTTTGTCTAGCTTCTATTTCATATTTCTCAATATGTACTGAAGTATAAAGATCATCAGTAACCATCCTTTCACTTACTAATATTGCATCTTCATAGTTGTAGCCTTCCCATGGCATGTATGCGATTAAAACATTCTGTCCTAGAGCTATTTCGCCACCTTCACAAGCTGAGCCATCAGCAAGGACTTGACCAGAAATAACTTGATCTCCATTTTTCACTATTGGTCTTTGATTTAAACAGGTATCTTGATTAGATCTCTGGTATTTTTGAAGATAATGAACATGCTCATTACCATCTACATCTTTTACAACTATTTCATTAGCATCAACATAAGAAACGATTCCATTTACTTTTGTGATTGGCACCATCCCAGAGTCTCTGGCGACTTGGGATTCTAATCCCGTTCCGACCAGTGGTCTTTCAGGTCTTAATAATGGAACTGCTTGACGCTGCATATTGGAACCCATTAAAGCTCTATTGGCATCATCATGTT
The DNA here is from genome assembly GCA_003210915.1 of Prochlorococcus sp. AG-676-L21. GTDB lineage: Bacteria > Cyanobacteriota > Cyanobacteriia > PCC-6307 > Cyanobiaceae > Prochlorococcus_A. Next base: position 2,247 of record QCUA01000059.1, read on the forward strand.
CCAAGAAGGGGATAAGAGAAGTCGCTACTGAAATAACTTGAACAGGAGAGAGCTGAACATAATCAACTTGATGAGGAGGAACCTTCTCGAAATCTTGTCTATATCTAACTGGAATTAAATTAGCGAGAATATTACCATTTTTATCAGTCGCCACATCCCCAGGCGCAACCCTACATTCATCCTCTAAGTCAGCTGATAAATAAACAGGATTACCATCTTTAATAACCCTACCTTTTTCTACTTCCCAAAAAGGAGTTTCAATAAAACCATATTCATTAACCCTTGCATGTGTCGCAAGAGAATTTATGAGTCCCGCATTTGGCCCTTCAGGAGTTTCAATAGGACATAATCTTCCATAGTGAGAAGGATGAATATCTCTAACTGCAAAACCTGCTCTTTCTCGAGTTAGCCCACCCGGTCCTAATGCTGAAATTCTTCTTTTATGGGTTAACTCAGCCAATGGATTTGTTTGATCCATAAATTGGCTTAATTGACTGGATCCAAAAAATTCTTTAATGGCTGCCACCAAAGGCTTGGGATTCACTAGCTGAGCAGGAGTAAGAGAATCTGTCTCTCCAACAGTCATCCTTTCTTTAATAATTCTCTCTAGTCGGTTAAGGCCAACTCTTACTTGGTTTTGCAGAAGTTCTCCAACAGATCTAACTCTTCTATTACCTAAATGATCAATATCATCTAAACTTGCCCCACCAATATCAAGTTCCAGATTAATAAGATAATCTATCGTAGAAAGAACATCCTCATGCGTAAGGGTTCTGACATTGTCTGGAACAGTTAATCTTAATTTTTTATTAATTTTATACCTACCTACTCTGCCTAAATCGTACCTTTTAGGATCGAAAAATCTACTATGTAGAAGTTGCTGGCCGCCAGAAACAGAAGGAGGTTCACCTGGGCGTAATTTTTTATAAAGTTCTAATAATGCTTGATCTTCTGAATTTATTCCTTCATCATTAGCTGACTCAATTGATTGTTTATAAAATTCAGGATGTCTTAATTTATCAATCACATCGTTATCTGAGAGGCCCATAGCTCTCATAAGTACATGTGCATTAATTTTCCTTGTTTTGTCAACTCTTACATAAAGTAAATTATTTTTATCTGTCTCAAATTTTAGCCAAGCGCCTCGATTTGGTATAACACTAGCGTTATAAGTCCTCCTACCATTTTTATCCATTTCATCTTTGAAGTAGACCCCTGGACTACGTACTATTTGATTGACTATTACTCTTTCAGCTCCGTTGATAATGAAGGTTCCTCTCTCTGTCATTAAAGGGAGCTCACCAATAAAGACTTCTTGTTCTTTGATTTCTCCTGTTTCTTTATTTATTAATCTACAAGTGACATACATTTGAGAAGCAAAAGTTGCATCTCTTCTTTTAGCTTCTTCAACATCGTGTCTAGGTCTTTTTAACCTATATTCTTCACCAATAAAATGTAATTCTAATT
>QCUA01000060.1 GCA_003210915.1 Prochlorococcus sp. AG-676-L21
GGTTTCAGTAGGTTATGGAGTAAGTAAAAATGGAGAAACTGCTTTAAATAGTATGTTATCAAGTTGCGCTCCTGGGATTTCGGTTATGAATATAGATAATGGTTATGGAGCGGCAATGGCTGCGCTTAGAATTATAAAAAGGATTTCCTAAAGGTTAATTATTTTTTTCGATTTCTAATAAATTCTCTATCCATAAATTTAGTTGTTTAGAAAGTATTCCTTCTTCCCGCATTTTTAAAGCCCTCAAAACAACACTCGTATTTACCCACTCTGGAAATCTTTTGGTCATTTATTTAATCTACAGTAATTATAATCTGATATAAATTTCTCTTAAAACAAGCTCTAGTTAACAAAATTAATTTATTATGTTCGATTTGGTACCTAATCTTGATAATTCTGAAGAAGTATCATCACCTTCTACTTTTTTTAACCTTTCGATTAATTCGGATAAATCTTTTTGGGCTAATTCACCATTCGGCTCCCATTTCAAAGATCTTGAGTTTTGATTTAGGTTTTCTCTCATTTTCTGGCTGAAGTATTAAAAATATAAAATGAAAAAATTAAAAATTGGGGTATTGTTTCAAGCTTAAGGTTAAAAAAGTATGAAGATTTACGAACTTCTACTATTTAGTAAATTATCCGCCTCCAACAATAGATACAATTTCTAACTTATCTCCTTCTTTAAGTATTTCACTCTCCCATCTTTTTGAGTTAATAATTAAGTCATTTACTTCAACTACCACAGTATTTTGCTTATATCCTAGGAATTCTAAAGTGCTTGAAAGTAAAGCCTTTTCATTTTCTAGTTCTATTTTTTTTTCTTTACCGTTAACACTAATTTTCATGGGATAATTCTTTTATAATAATGATAGCGTCCTCTTTTGGATCATCTGAATTTAGCAGCCCAGAAACTATTGCAACCTTACTAATTCCATGATTTTTTAGAGAAGAGATATTTAATTTGTTAATTCCTCCTATGGCAAAACAAGGAATATTTATATCTTTTGTTAAGGCCTTAATTTTCTCTACACCGAGAGGTTCTTTATTCTTCTTTGTTAAGGTTGGAAAAACTGGCCCGACTCCAATGTAATCGCATTCATCTTTTACAGCCTTATTGATATCAGTTAAATTGTTGGCTGAAACTCCAATGATTTTTGAGGCACCAAGTAATTTTCTTACTGTTTTTATATCGAGGTCGTCTTGACCAAGATGAACACCATCTGCATTTGATGCCAGTGCTATATCTAATCTGTCATTAACGATGAACAAAGAATTATATTTCTTACATAAGTTATTTATTTTAATGGCCTCTTTAAGATGGTCTTTATCATTACCTTCTTTAAATCTATGCTGAATTATTTTTACCCCTCCTAACAATATTTTTTCAATTATTTCTAATAAGTTTTCTCTTTGGTCTGTTATCGAATATAAATTGTTTTTACTAATTATTAATTGTGCTCTCTTACGAGTATTGAAATTTAATAGTTCAATTTCTAAAGTGTAAATTTCATATCTAATCTCGGAAGCTATTTTAGAAAGGTTACTATTATCAATCCTTGAAAATTCTTCAATAACTCTTAGAGCCTCTTGAACCCTTGCAGAATTAGAACTTATTATTTTAGAGGAACTATTCCTGTTGATTTGTTCAACATGAGATAATCCTTTGCATTGATCTTCAATATGGTTTCTTGATAATTTATAAATTTCTAAATGATTTTTACCTAATATTTGTCGGAAGTTTTTTATTCTTATAACAAAATCTTCATTACCCAAGCCAAATCTGGCCCAGTCCTCTAAAACCCTCAGACCTTCTCTTGCTCTATCCAGATTAGCGTCAATAATTTGAGATATTCGTAAATCTTCAGGTTGAATTATGTTTGGTTTTTTCATATAGAAATTTATTTATTATGCTTACAAAGAATTTTTAATGCATTTTCTCTGTCTTTTGTAATTTGATTAGAGAGTTGATCAATATTTTGAAACTTGATTTGAGATCTTAGCTTCTTAATAGGTTCTACTGATAAATTTAGCCCATATAGGTTGATATCTTTATTAATTAAATGAACTTCAACAGCAGATGGCAAGAGTGGATCAATAGTTGGTTGAGAACCAAGATTCATAACTGAGGCAATTTTATTGGAAGAATTATTTATGGTAGACCATGCTGCATAGACTCCTTCACCAGGTAAAAATTTTCTTCCATCTATTTCAAGATTTGCTGTAGGAAATCCAAGGCTCTTTCCAATACCTTTTCCTTCAACTACTTTTCCTTTAAAAATATATGGCCTATTAAGTATTTTAAAAGCATTCTTTAAATCACTTTTTTGTAATAAATCTCTTACTCTGCTGCTGCTAATTCTTCCTTCATTATCCTCTAAAATTGAAATTATTTTTAGTTTTATATCCAAATCTTTACTGGCAAGTTTAATTGTATTAATATCTCCTCTTCTTTTAAAGCCAAATCTAAAATTAGCGCCTACTGAAATACTTTTTGCTTGTAATTGATTGATCAAAATATTTTTAATAAAGTTCTCAGCACTTAATTTAGAAAGTTTCTTATCAAAGGGAATTAGAACCAATTGTTCTATACCAAGATCTTCAAGGATAGGGAGCTTTTCCTCTGGTAGATCAAGTCTAAGACGAGTTTCCTTGTATAAAACTTCTCTTGGATGTGGCCAAAAGCTTGCGATTGTGGGTGTGTAATCATTTTCTTTAACAACACTTTCTATTAATTTTCTATGCCCCGCATGTAGACCATCAAAACTACCAATAGCGATTGAGGTGGGCTGCTTAACTTCAGATGGTGATATTAAAGAGATCACAAGATAACGTGCAATTTTATGATTTTGATGGCAAATTTGAATAGATCATAGTTATTCAATCAAATGAATGTCTGACAAAATTGATTTTCAGTCGCTTTCATTTGGAATGCGGCGCATTGGCTGGATACGCTTTTGGATTCAATCCATTTTAGGTGTTGTAGTAACAGCTGTTTTGCTTTTTTCAAATGTTGTAAATAAAAGCGAAGGACAGCTGAGTTTGACTCCGGGTCTATCACTAACAACAATTTCTTTAATTTTACTACTTTTTAGTTTATGGCAAGGTTGGTTAATAGTCAGAACTGGCAGAGCAATTGCAAGTAATGCTAGACCCTCTAGAGGGCAAACAAGCAAATTAATAAAAAGAGGCTTAATAAATGATTTGTTAGGAATTTTGTTTGGCTTAATTGGATATCAAGCACTTATGGGTGCACTTTTTATACAGGCTTCCTCTCAAACAACTGGTCAACTTATTACGGCGACATCTGATATACCTATTACTGGTCTTGAGATTTTATCAGTACTAAGTAATACACAAGTTATCGCAGCTCATTTCTTTGGACTTTGCTTCTCTTTATGGTTGCTAAGAAGCATTTATAAATGAAGTATTGATTTTTGGCAAAACGTTTAAACT
>QCUA01000061.1 GCA_003210915.1 Prochlorococcus sp. AG-676-L21
TAAATCTCAAACAATAACTTCATTAGGCTATCTTTTACAAACAATCATTATTCAGGCGATTGTTGTAGCGATAGGATTAACAATTCCTTTTAGTCAAAGAATGATCCCGATTTGGATCCTTTATGCATTTTTATCAGGAACCACTGCTATGGGTTTTTGGGTAATCGCCCACGAATGTGGTCATGGAGCCTTCTCAAAAAATAAGACTTTGGAAACCATTACTGGATATTTACTTCATTCATTATTATTAGTTCCGTATTTCTCTTGGCAACGTTCACATGCCGTCCATCATCGTTTCACCAATCATATAACTAATGGAGAAACTCACGTGCCAATAGTTATTGATGGAAATGGAATTAGCGAAAAAGTTGGAGGCGAAAAGGAACTATCTTTCTCAAGTAAATTAGGCAAAACTAAATATGGAATTCTCCAACTAGTTCTACATCTTATTTTTGGTTGGCCTGCTTACTTATTATCTGGAAGTACAGGTGGTCTCAAATATGGAACTTCAAATCATTTTTGGCCAAGGAAACCTTTTTCTAAGACATTGTGGCCAGCTGTATGGGCTAAGAAAGTTTGGATTTCAGATATTGGTGTAGCTGCAGTAATAATTGGACTTATTATTTTTGTTATCAAACATGGAATCTTTCCAATAATTGCAATGTATGTAGGACCGTTATTAGTAGTTAATTGTTGGTTAGTTATATATACTTGGCTTCACCATACAGATTCAGATGTTCCACATCTCTCTAATTCCGAATTTTCTTTTATGAGAGGAGCCTTCCTTTCCATTGATAGGCCTTACGGGAAGATTATCAATATTCTTCATCATAATATTGGCTCAAGTCACGTAGTTCATCATGTATGTCCAACTATTCCTCACTATCATGCTAAGAAGGCTACTCTTGCAATAAGAAAAGCATTCAATAAAGCCTACCTTTTTAATCCCGACCCAATACATAAAGCTCTATGGAATATTGCTTGTAATTGTATTGCTGTTAAATCAGATATCGACGAAGGAAGATATATTTGGCAATCCTCGTACAAAAAAAAGCTCAAAACCACTAATTGAAACTAATCTAATATCACATTAATTTACGCAAATCTGAAAATAATATAAAAGAATTGGAAATTAAGTCTTTTTTATCTTAAATAGTTAATTGGAAAAAGGATTTTATTTTTTAAATTATGAGCGGAGACAATCTACACGGTAAGCAACCAATCAAGTTTTATTCTGAGGAAGTAACACTTACCAAAGTGCAATTATTAGAAAAGCAATTAAGTTTAGGAGATAAAATATCAGACTTAGATGAGAAGCATAAAGAATGGAGCAGAAAGTTATCAAGATAGTTTCTCTATAAAAGATATTAAAAGTTTTGAAAAATAATTAAATAAAATAATAAAGTTTCTATCTTTAATTCTTGAATTTTTAATTTATTTAAATTTTACAGAGAAAGTTTTTCAGAATCCCTTTATAAAGAAACTTTCCTATAAATTACCGAAAAATTATTAGCTGGCATACCAATAAGCTCCTCTTCAATGAAACCATTCTTAGTGGCTTCTTTATTAACTTCTCCTAGATCTCTAACACCCCACGATTTATTTTGCATTCTTAAGGAAATATCAAATAATTCATTGCTTTGACTTATGTGCTTATTGCCAATTTTAAATGGTCCGTATAACATCAAAAATTGTCCATTTTTTAATAATTTGCCAGACTCGTTAAATAGTGATTTTGTACAGTTCCAGGATGCTATATGAATCATATTGATAGATATAATTCCTTGAATATAAAGCAGTAATTCGGATGGTATTTCCCAAGGAATTTTCTCCACATTAATATCTAAAGGTTGAGGCATTTTTAAATTTAATTCTTCATGATCAATCCAAGAACTAATACTCTTTCTATGAATTAGTTCCGGATCGCTTGATTGCCAAGTTATTTCTGGGAAGCATTTTTGAAATATAACTCCATGCTCTCCACTACCGCTACCAATTTCCAAAATATAACCTCTTGTGAGAAGAATTCTTGATAATACTTCTCCTATAGACTCTCTATTTCTCTCAGTTGCATGAAAAAAAAGTCTATTGTCCAAAATAGTTTTTATTTTGCTCCTCTCAATTTTGGAGCTTTATAAAACATTATTTTGAAGCTAAATAATAATATTGAAAAAGTTAAAACTGGTAAAATATAAAGTATCAAATCAGAACTTAATAAGGATGGAATGCTAGCAAAAATCAAATGCATATAGTAAGTAGTAAATGACATAATTGTTTTTATATTTATTTTATTAATAGCAATTTTTTACTTAAATTAAAACAGTATTTATTCTAGTTTTAAAAAATATAATATTAGATTTCTACTAGATGCATTCTTAAAGAGATTTAATATGAAAGAATGCCAGATAAAAAGATATTCTTCTTATGCATATTTAGAGATGTTAAATTTCTTTAAAAATGTCTTTTTTAGTTGAAAATAAAATTAAAAAGAGTCAGCCTGTATCCCTACTAGCTGACTCTTTAAATTATGTTAGTTAAAATTAATATTAAATGAGGATTTTTTCTTAATAAATTAAGTTACTCACAATTATTTTATAAATAACAACGGGTAATAATTTTGTTAATCAAAAAATGAAAAAGAATATAAAAAAGAACCTAAATCATAATCTAGAATATATTGATCTACATTTCTTTAATTACTGTAGCTGTTCTTTTACTATTTATATAGTGATTATATAATTATAAACATTTAAAAAGTTGTTTTTCCCCATGTATTAAATCCTAAGAAATTAATTAATTTTTTTGACTATAAATTATTAGCTGCAACTCAAATCACAGTTATAAATGAATTAATGATATAATTTTGATATCTCAGGTAGAGATAAAATTAATTAATATTGACCAAGCTAAAAAATTTCTAATAAGAATACTAATTGCAAGAGTCAAATTTTCATATATAAGTTAATTTAATTTTGGTTAAAAATTAATACTTATGTTCTTTATCGATCCTGAATTTATAACATTAAAATTAAATGAAAAAATTAAACAAAAAATATGCCGATTTATTGCATCAAGCTTCCATCGCAACTGGTAGAAAAGAAGCGGTAGGTTTATTGCATAAGGCGGCAAAACTTCAAACTAAATTTGATGAGAAGTCTAAGTTTTAAAAGGAGCTTCGCAACCTTTAGTCAAAATATAGAGGTCTTAGAAATAGTTGAGACATTAACGTAACAGAAATGTAGCTCAAGGATCCAAAATTCGATCTTGCAAGCCTATTTATTTACAAAAATAAATATATGTGTTATATTTATTAATATAAATTACTTTTAAGAAAATGACTCCAGAAGCAGAACGTTTTAATGGTTGGGCAGCAATGTTAGGTTTCGTGGCAGCTGTAGGTGCATACGTAACGACAGGACAAATCATCCCTGGTTGG
>QCUA01000062.1 GCA_003210915.1 Prochlorococcus sp. AG-676-L21
ACGTATTGATATTAGTTAATTTTTATTTTTTTTCTTTTAAATTATGGTTTCATTTAGAAATTTTTTAAAAAGAGATGATAAACCAATTATTATTTTCGATGGTGGGACAGGTACTTCTTTTCAAAATTTAAATTTATCATCACATGATTTTGGTGGAGATGATTTAGAGGGTTGCAATGAAAACTTAGTCCTATCCTCTCCTAATACTGTTGAACAAGTACATAATTCATTTCTTGAAGCAGGTTGTCATGTAATTGAAACCAATACATTTGGTGCTTCATCTATTGTTTTAGACGAATATAGTATTTCTAATAAAGCTTATGAAATCAATAAAAAAGCAGCTCAGATAGCCAAAAAATGTGCAAATTTATTTTCATCTATTAATACTCCTAGATTTGTCGCTGGATCAATTGGGCCAACTACAAAATTACCAACATTAGGTCATATTAGTTTTGATAAGCTTAAAGATTCATATGAAGAACAAATAAATGGTCTAATTGACGGAGGTATTGACCTTCTATTGATTGAAACATGCCAAGATGTTTTACAAATAAAATCAGCATTATCTGCTTCTCATGAAGTTATTAAAAACAGGAATATTGAATTACCAATAATGATATCCATAACTATGGAAACCACAGGAACGATGCTTGTCGGGTCAGATATAGCCTCTGCATTAACAATATTAGAGCCATACAATATTGATATTCTGGGACTGAATTGTGCAACTGGCCCAGTTCAAATGAAAGAACATATTAAGTATTTAGCTGAAAATTCACCTTTTGCAATTAGTTGTATACCTAATGCAGGATTACCTGAAAATATAGGAGGTGTCGCTCACTATAAATTAACTCCATTGGAGTTGAAAATGCAGTTAATGAACTTTATTTATGATTTTAACGTACAACTTATTGGCGGATGTTGTGGTACTACTCCTGAACATATCAAGCATTTATCATCAATCATTGAGGAAATAGTTGATAAAAAAATAAATAAAAGACTTCCTACTGTAAAAACAAATTTTGTTCCTTCAGCAGCTTCTATATATAACGCAGTTCCATATAAACAAGATAACTCAATATTAATAGTTGGAGAGCGTTTAAATGCTAGTGGATCAAAAAAAGTAAGGGAATTACTAAATGAAGATGATTGGGACGGCTTGGTATCAATTGCTAAACAACAGCAAAAAGAAAATGCTCACATACTAGATGTCAATGTTGATTATGTAGGAAGAGATGGAGTTAAAGATATGAAAGAAATTACCTCAAGATTAGTTACAAATATAAATCTTCCATTAATGATAGATTCAACAGAAGCAGATAAAATGGAAAGTGGATTAAAGACTGTAGGAGGAAAATGCATAATAAATTCAACAAACTACGAAGATGGAGATGACAGATTTAATCAGGTCTTAAAACTTGCATTAGATTATGGTGCTGGAATAGTAATTGGAACTATTGATGAAGATGGAATGGCAAGAACATCACAGAAAAAATATGACATTGCAAAAAGAGCATTAATTAAAACTAGATCAAGTGGCCTCGCAGATTATGAGATATTTTTTGATCCTCTAGCATTGCCAATATCTACTGGAATTGAAGAAGATAGATTAAATGCTAAAGCAACTATTGAAGCTATATCAAAAATAAGAAAAAGCTTTCCAGATATTCATATTATTTTAGGGATATCTAATATTAGTTTCGGGCTTTCACCATTATCAAGAATTAATCTAAATTCAATATTTCTCGATGAATGTATAAAGGCAGGATTAGATTCAGCGATTATTGCACCAAATAAAATATTGCCTCTTTCAAAAATATCTGCGGAAACAAAAAAATTATGTTTAGATTTAATTTATGACAGAAGAAATTTCGAAAATGAAATATGTATATATGATCCATTAGTTGAACTAACAAAAGCATTCCAAGATATAACAATCAGTGACTTTAAAAAAGCATCTACTTCAAACAAAAATCTCACATTAGAAGAAAAACTTAAAAACCATATTGTAGATGGTGAAAAAATAGGTTTAGAAGAACAATTAAATAATGCGCTTAAAAAATACAAACCACTTGAAATAATTAATACTTATTTATTAGATGGAATGAAAGTAGTCGGTGAACTATTTGGATCCGGCCAAATGCAATTACCTTTTGTATTGCAATCAGCGGAAACAATGAAATTTGCTGTTTCAGTGCTTGAACCACATATGGAAACAGTAGATGAAAAAATATCTAACGGAAAATTACTAATAGCAACTGTTAAAGGAGATGTTCATGATATAGGTAAAAATTTAGTTGATATAATTCTCTCAAATAATGGTTTTGATGTAATCAACCTTGGAATTAAGCAAGATGTTTCAGCGATTATTGATGCACAAAAAAAACATAAAGCAGACTGTATTGCTATGAGTGGTTTACTTGTTAAATCTACAGCTTTTATGAAGGATAATTTAGAAGCATTTAACAATGCTGAAATTAATGTTCCAGTTATTCTTGGAGGTGCAGCATTAACTCCAAAATTTGTGAATGAAGATTGTAGTCAGATATATAAAGGTAAAATTTTGTATGGGAAAGATGCTTTTACAGATTTACAATTTATGAATGACTATATGGATAGTAAAAAGAAGGGCAATTGGTCTAATGAAAATGGTTTTACTAATACTGATGATATTCAAATTAAATTAGCTTCCCCAAGGTCTTCCGCTAAAGATAAAAATTTAAATAAAAAAATTGAAAAAACCAAAAGTATTCAATTAATTGAGAGTTTTAATAGATCTAATTTTGTAGAGGAAGAGGAACCTATAAAGGCTCCATTTTTGGGAACTAGAGTTCTTCAAGATATTGAAATAGACTTTGACAAACTAATTTTTTATCTGGATAAAAAAGCATTATTTAGTGGTCAATGGCAAATTAAAAAAAATAAAGGTCAATCAGTAGAAGAATACAATAATTATTTAGATTCATATGCAAATCCATTACTTGAAAAATGGATCAATATTATTTTAGATAAAGGCTTAATTTCACCAAAAGCAGTCTATGGCTACTTCCGTTGCGGGAGGAATGATAATAGTATTTATCTCTTTGATAATGAATCAAATAAAAGAATTTCTGAATTTAACTTTCCTAGACAAAAATCAGGAAATAATCTTTGTATTGCTGATTTTTACTGTGATCTTAAAAATAATGATCCAGTAGATATATTTCCAATGCAAGCAGTAACAATGGGGGAAATAGCTAGCGAATATTCCCAAGAATTATTTAAAGCTGATAAATATAGTGATTATTTAATATTTCATGGTTTAACCGTTCAATTAGCAGAAGCTCTTGCAGAATATGTTCATTCAATAGTAAGAATTGAATGCGGATTTAAATCATATGAGCCAAACAATAA
>QCUA01000063.1 GCA_003210915.1 Prochlorococcus sp. AG-676-L21
ATGAGAATTCATATTTGAAAAGATTATTGTCTGAATCTTTTCCTAATAAAAAAGTATCTGTAACAGATAATAAAGACGGATCACAAACAATTGTTATCTACTAATAATTTAAAATTAACTCTTACTATTTAATTTCTATTCAATAAATCTCAATATTTTAAATTTTGCAACCGCGGAAAGAGGTGTTCTCTTCACACTTCAGTTTCCAATAAACAACTTTCTGTACAAGTTACAGCGATGGGATAATTTTATTGAATGACAGTCCATCATTAGTAGAGGGTGTTTAAGCCTTCTATTTTATGTCCTCATAATGAAAGATTTCTTAGATAATTTTTTTGATTTATGTAGAGAATACCAAGAGGAGATTCCACCTCAAAAGATGACTAAAGTTTTAAGAGATTACTCTGATTGGTTAGATGTATAAAATTAATTTGACTAAGAGATAAAAAATAAGTTCTAAGTAAGGTTAGAAAAAAAGAAATACCAAAAAAATGCTATTGCATTAAGTCCAAATATTATTCCAAAGAAAATATATGCAAATTTTTTACCTATAAAAGCTGATTCAGGTTCAAGTTTTACTCTCATTTTGCAACCTTAATTTTGTGATAAATCTAGCACCTTTTACAATAAGACTTTCTTAATTGGAATAATAATTACTGGCATTAAAATAGAGGTTGAACCCAGCCTTTAAATGAAAACAACCTCTATTAGGAATACTCATTTTTTATATGTATGATTTGGCTGTTTAAACCAACCTAATTAAATTCTCTGGTGGACTATCAATCATTTCTGATCCCTCCATTTAATTAACTAGAAATTACTATGGATAATTTTTTCTGTATATCGGTATTAATGCCGATTATTAATTACTAAGCAGCTTCATGCGCAAATAACTTCTTATCTTTTCTCCAAAATTTACAGTCTTTAACTAAGTGATCTCCTTGAGAAATAAGCTTCTGGTGAAAGAGACAAGTCAAGATAGTTACACATTAATCTGTCGTGCTTTAACGAAAGTGAGTGCAAGTAATGAAAATCTTTGTGCGTTTGCTTTTCAGTTCTGACTGGGACTCTAAGTAATCCCATGACTGAGGATCTTCCATTAGTCATAGATGTATTCTTCATCGAGCTTAATTACTACGCCACTAAAGAATTCCGCTAATAGTTTTGACGGGTCTTGAACAGATACTTTTCTATTCTCTTTTGTAATTTTCTTTTTGATTGGATTTAAGTTAGTCATGCTGATTCATGAAATTGGTTTGTTACTTCAGTCCATCCTCCAGCTATTAGTTCATTCCATGTTTCAAACGCTGAGTCGAGATCATGAAGTCTTGTGTTTTTAAGTCCTGCTGGTTCTCCTAGATGATTTGCATAGAAGAGATGGGTGTAAACTTTTATGTTGTTCCGCGCTGATTTTTTGCACTTTTCAAACAAGATTAAAAAGCTGCTTTGCGGGTTAAGTATCCAGCCAGTTGGGGTGTCAATACGACTGCCATAAGAAAAATTAGACCAAACATTGGCTCCTCCTAGAGTCATTACTAAGTAATACAAGTGTACTACTACTATAAGTGTATTGAATATAGTTCGTCAAGTATTTAATTTCTTATTTACCTTTTTCTCTTAATTCGGGAAAGCAATTAGCAATATGGATTAACTCGTAAACCTCTTCACTATCATATTTTTTATTCGGCACACCACTTCCTACTTCTATGCCTTTAGCTTTCATCTTCTTTAAAATCAACTCCTGCCTTTGCTGGCTAGTCATTGACTTAAATCTTTTTCTTCTTTCTTCTTTGTTCAAGTGATTTTATTGTTGTTGCTGTTGATCTACTACTGATTGTTTAAATTCTAGTTTTCTTGCAAGTCTATGAATGGCTGACCGTGTTGCGGTTTCCCGTTTAGATAATAAAACTATTTGTTCTGTGTCTTTGGGAGTTAAATTATGTTTTTTTAAAACTTTTCCAAGTGCTAAAGAGTTAATTAAATTATTCATTTCCGTACCTTCCTTATATGAATAATAATAAAAATTATAGGGAGGTTCTTTTTATTTAACAGACGCAATTAAAGTACTAAACATTTACTTACCACAGGTAATATATATCTCCTCATTTTAACCCAATTATGTTTATGTACTCTCTGGATCACTCCTAACTCTATAACAAGGTTTTTATGTTTATTCGTAAATATAGTTCCATAAGTGGATCTACCGGTGCTATACTATTAAAAATAGATCTCCATGTAAAACTTATAGATCAGGCATGCCACTCTAGTAAAAGTATTAAGCAAAGACATATCAGTTAGGACAAGCAAACTTTATGAATTAGCACCGAAGAAGGCATAGACCAGTAACTATGAGGTTGGGTCACTCTAAGTAGTCAACCCCTCTCTTCGTTCTAGTTGAGTTTAAAAATAAGGAGTATATGGAACTTCAGAATTTAGTGAGTCGCCATAATAGCTTTCTGCTGACTTCACTAATAACCAGTACAAGAAATTAACAAATGTTTTTTGCATAAGAATCTCAAATTCATTATTCATTCAAATTCAGATTTCGAATTTAAACAACGTAAAAAATACTTATTTAGAAAAAGATCGAATTGAATTAGAAGGAATTTTTACTGGAACCAATGATTCACCGTAGTGTGATTCGGCTGATCTCATCAGCAACCAGTAAAAGAAATTTACTAAAGCTTTCTCCACGAGGATTTAGTAACTGACCTAAGAAACCTTATTCGAAGTGTATTAGCAATATACAAAACCTTTATATCCACTTATCAAAACATTTGTATCTATATGAACAGTTTATGAATGTCTTATATAAACTTACAAACACTCATTAATGAACCAAAAGGAAATTGAAGAAGAACAAAGACTAAGAGCAGAAATAGAACTGAAATCACTGTCGGAGTGGACTAAATCCTCGTGGAGTTTACAGACTTTAGTCCACTTTATATTTATAGCAAAGGAAATTTAGAGTGGCAACACAGGTCTAGTTTGAGACAGCCAAGAGACATTTGAAAAAATTTTTATCTCTCTTTCTCACCATCAGTCTTAACATTTTATAAATTTAAAAATTTAGTTGTTGATCCTTTATCCGTATATGGGAGTACCTCAAACCGTACATTTATATTAGTCGGATGATTAGTCTGCTTAGTTAGAACGTAGTGGTAGTAGTCATGAGTTCAAATGTCTTCAACTCCAATCAAATCTTGTAAAAAATATGTACTAAGTTACAAAGATTCATCAAACAGTACACATCAATTAGGTTTCTATGCTCGCGATGCATACGATTGCCTGATGCTTGCAAGAGAATTTAATTCTTACGTCC
>QCUA01000064.1 GCA_003210915.1 Prochlorococcus sp. AG-676-L21
CCATAGCCTATTGAACCAAAAAGTAGAAGCCCAATACTCCCAAAAAGTAAAAATAATGTTGGATCTTTAGTTACTCCTGCCATGTTTTTAAAAATTTAAATACTTCTACAAAGATAGATATTTAATTTAAAAGATTCAAGTACAAAATGTATAAACTAAAGGGACAAATTATAAACTTAAATATAAAAGTTAATTGATTAAAATGTATTCATTAATTATTATTTAAAATTAATTATCACAAATTTATACATTAAAAATATTTCTTAAAGTAACTTAAAATACATCCCAGTTTTTGAAGAATTTTAAATCTCTTGTTAATAAAGAATTTAAATTAAAAATATATATCTGAAAGTTGGTATAAACTAATAAGCAATCTACTCTTTTTTATGGAGCTTGAGTCAATTTCAACTACTCATAATAATTCTACCCAAAATGGGGTTGGGAAGAAGTTTTTAATAATTTCTATATCACTGACAGTACTATTAAATCTATCTGTTGCTATTTGGTTTTTTATATACGTCCAACAAAACGGTTTAGATAAATTTTTAATTAAATGAAAAGCTTTCTGCTTCCAGTAATAGTTTTATTAGGTGTTATTTATGGTTGTGGTTTATTTTGGCTACTTTGGCATTAAGAAATTATTGATGGTTGGTATAAACTCATAAGTAATTAACTTATTTTTTAAAGTAATTGTATTTTCTTTTAGTTGAAATAATACAACCTATAAATTGTGTTTTAGTTTCAGAAGAGGTCCCTAGTATTTCTATAGTTTTATCTGAAAGAAGATCTAATGCTCTCAAGGGAACCATTTCAAATGAGAAAAATATTAGAGGTACTTTTTACACACACAAACCCACTCAAATTAAGCCTTCAAGCTGGAGCTTCGAAAACACAAATATTAAATTTAGTGGAGAAGCGATACTCCTAAAGGGTAATGAAATATGGCATCCTTATCAAACAGAAATCAAATCCCATGAAGTGAATAAAGTTCTATTTTCAGGTTTATCCTCAAAGCTATCAAAGGTTAGCAATGAAAGAGAATTACTAAAAGCTACTTCTGGTTTTTTTAAAATTGGTAATGGGTGCTATGGAGGTAGGATAAATAAAGTTTAGCAATACTTTTAAAGAGGATTATATTAATTCCCGCCTTCTCCAAAGTTATAAGATGGTGATGTATCTTGGCTTTTGATCTTTACACCATTTACAGTTGTTTTAGAAATGTTTTTTAATTCACTTCCTGCAAATTTAAATCCTGAATCATTTGCTATTTTGGCAATCTCATCAGCAGTCCCAACGCTTAAAACTTGATCAAGAAGATTTTTGTTTTTTTGGATTTCCACTAAAAATTTTTTTATTTGATCTTCTGACACTAAAAATAAATTGAATTTAATAATCTATCTAATAATAAAAGCACCTTTCACAATTTTAGTGGGCACGATTGAAATAAATCAAAGGTTATTCAATTAGGTATAAATTTTTTCTTTTAAATGTAAATATCTTATTCTTATCTCAAAAAAAATAAATAATTTAGAAAAAAAATAACTTTTGTTAAAGCTAATTAGTTTAGAACTAAACCACCATCAACAATTAAATTTTGACCAGTTACTGCTCGAGACCAAGGGGATGCAAAAAATAATACAGCATCTGAAAAATCCTCTGTAGTTGTAACTTTCCTTAAAGGTGTGATGCTGGAAATATATTCGAAAACACTTTCTGGAGTTGCCTTACTAGCATCAGTGATTTTCAATAATCCTCCTGAAACCATGTTTACTGTGATATTAAATTGACCAAGATCTATTGCTGCTGTTCTTGTAAGTGATAATAATCCACCTTTGGCGGCTGTGTAATCATGATAAGGAATTACTGGATTTTGAAATAAATTAGTTCCTATAGTTATTACCCTCCCAAAAGAATTATTTTTCATATTCGGAGTGAATATATTGAGCAGATTTAAAAATCCTTTTTGAGTAGTTTCAATTTGGTTTTGAAAATCTTGCCACTCTATTTCATCAATTTTTTTTCTTTGATCACCATTAAAAATAAAGTCATTTATTGCATTATGGATAATTGTATCTACTCCGATATTTTGACTTTCCAATTCCTTTTGCATTTTAGAAACTTGATCTTTTTCTCTAATATCGCCTTTTGTTAAAATTACATTTTCTCCCAATGAATCAGATAATTTTTTAGCGCTTTCAAATGAGTTTCTATAATTGATAACTACTTTTGCACCTTCTCTATGAAATGATTTTGCTATTTCAGAACCCAATCCTCTTCCCGCTCCAGTTATTAGGACAGTCTGTTTTTCTATTGGTAAATTCATAATTTTTTTTTCAAAGCAGAAACTACTCTTTATTTTTATTTGACTTTAAATCAAACATATTTTTATTTAAAGATTCTATTTCATATTTTTCAATTAATAGATTCTTTTCTTGTGATTTCAATCACATTAATGATAATCAATTATTCACTCTATTTTTTAAACCAGTAAAAGACCTCTAGAAATAAGGCTCTTTTTTATGCTTAAAAATTAAAGTAATTTATTTGAGATCAATTCAAGATATAAAAGATACTCATCAATCAGTTCATATATGATTGACAGTCAATACAGGATAAGAGGCAATTAGCTCCTTTTTTTTAATCTTGCTATACCTGTATTAACTATGATTCTAAATATTTAGTTATGGCACTTTCAGAATTAACTGAGGAAACAAGGGCAAAAATAAATGATCTTCTTAAATATTGGAAAAAATGGGAGCATGTAAAAGATGCTGATGTTCTTCCACTTTTAGATGAAATAGCTACTTGCTATGGTGGAAAAGTTATAGATAGATAAGAAATGAAAATATTATTATCGCTTCCTTTGTTATTAGGTTTCTCAGTTCCAGCTATTGCTCATAATGAAGATAATGGTGGTAATGCAATGCATGCTGATGGCACAGTTTAGGAAAGAAAAGGAGTGCCTGTAAATTGGTGTGTATTTGGAAAAGCAAAAAGTGATCACTGCTATAAAACCGAGAAATAAAACCTTGAAACGCTTTCTACTCATATGTATGGAATAGCAATTACATATGGAGTTGTTAGTTTGTTATTACTTGGTGGCTTTGCGTATTTAACATTCAAAATGACCTCTAAAAAATGAAAACGCTTACTACTTATATTTATTTTTA
>QCUA01000065.1 GCA_003210915.1 Prochlorococcus sp. AG-676-L21
AGCAAATAGAGAAACTTAAAAATAAAGATATGCGTATTTTGTTAGATAAAATAGTTAGAACGTATGGAGGAAAAGTAATAAACAAATAAATAGGTTAGTTTTTAATTATTTTGCTATAAATTAATTGAGGCCAAACCTCAATGAGTTGAATATATGTTCAACTCCAAGACATAAATTGATTACGTATAGTAGTGTACTCAATTTAATAACCCTTCTGGTAGTGGGAATTTCTGGAAGGGTTTCTTGTTTTTTTTACTTTGCCGTGTCCATACAAAATTCAGTATTAATGGATAAAACTATAACTTGGCTAATTAAAGGAGCTGCTCTTGTTTTTATTGGAGGATGCCTTATTGCATATTTAAACTTAGAGAAGAAACCATCCTTAATTTTTTCAAAACCTTCTATTGAGGATTTAAAATATAAACAATTAGATAAGAAACGTGCAAATGCTGAATTTGCTGCAAAAAGGGATTTTGTAGATTACAACAAATTTGGAAGTACAATTTTTTGTAATTCCTCAATGAATAGTTGGATTGAATCAATAAATTATTCCAAGCAAATGGATTTATATATTTTTGGGAAAGATACGAATTTATCAGAATGGGATAATGCAATCAAAGATTATGAAAACGATAGATCAAGATGTAGAGACTTTAATCCTTAAAGATATTTTTGTTTGCCTAAAACCGTGATTTATCCCAAAGGTTGAAAGTTTTACATATAAAAGGGAAACAGTTATTCTATTTTAGAAAATTTATCATACAAACACAAATACTACAGTCTTAGAATATTCTAATTAGAATCTGTAGACAATCTAAGTAGATTGGACTATTCTTAGATTACATATAAGAATTTATGTCCAAGAATTGGTCTTACATTAGAGATGAATGGCTTAGGAGCACAACTATTGCGGAGGGTGACGCAAAGTGGGCGTTAGAAGCTCTAATTAATACGGAAGAAGATTTATTTGAAATAGAGAGAAAATTTAAAAATAATCAAGATGCATTAGGACAAGTTAGAAATTTAAAGAAAAAAGTTAAAGAAACTATATCCTCCAAAGAAACAAGCCTCGATGACATTGCTTTAAATACTTCTAATTCAAACAAGGTTCAAATTTCCGTCCCATCAAATCTCAATTATCTTTTAAAAGTTTGGGCAGCTGCAGAAGGCCGCGATCTATCAAGTGTTGCATTTCAGTGTTTAGAAACTGGTCTTAGAGAAATGAAGAGCAAAGGTTCAATTCCATCAATAGCAATAAATCGATATAACTCTGCTTGTCAGAAAAGAATTGCCTTAGCAGAAGTGAATAATTTATTAGAAAAATATGAAACTTCTCATAACGAACAAAAATAAAATGGCATTAAAAAAATTTAATAAAGAATATCGGAAATTTATTTCATCATCTTTAAATTTAGCAACTCAAAAATCTAAATTTGGAATAGTGTATACTCTTTATTCTGATAGATTTAATTCAATAGAAGTAGGCTTTGCTGAAAATGATAAAATCCTGAAAAATAAGGTATTGCATAACGATTTAATTTTATTAGATAAAAAGAAAGGTAAAAAGCAAGACCTTAATTTATTAATAAAAACTTTAAATGAATTAGACATAAATTTTTCTAGTAAATTAAATTTCAGGTACTCATATATTTTAATAAGACATTTATCTACTTTAGGTTGGCCTGTAGGGCGATCACTTTATAAAGAGAGAAGAATCAAAAAAGAACTTAAATTTGCTTAAATTTAAATATAATCACATTCCAAAGTTTCCCTAGTTTCTCTATTAGTAAAAGGATTAGTTCCAGAGGCATCTTTACAAAATTCCCTCACAACATCCCTTGGTAAGTAGACATTTGTGAAATCTGCTCCTTGAATTTTTACATTTTCAAATTGAGTACTATAAGCAAAAGAATCCTCTAAATTAGTATTTGTTAAATCAGTTCCATCCAACACTGCTGAGTCTAGAGTAACTTCTCTTAAATTAGAATTACTTAAATTAGTATCCTTTAATTTTGCTCCATATAAGCTCGCATTTTGAAGATCACAATCTGACAAATTTGCATCCTGTAAATCTGTCAAATAGAAAGTTGCACCTTGTAAATCAGATCCCGAAAAATCAGTTCCTAATAATGATTGTTTGCCATAATCTAATGCTGCGAAACAACTCGATGGAAAGATTAAAGTAATCGAAAAAATAATCAATATTATAAATCTCATTTAAATCTAAAAATATTTAAATAAATTCTAACTTCTTAAGTTGAAAACAAGAAATATATTTTTAACTGAATGCTATATTTGTTGATATGAAAAATATAAAAGTTGATTTTGGATATAAATCCTTTTGATGCAATCGTAGTAGGTTCAGGCGCAACAGGAGGAGTAGCTGCACTTACTTTGGCCGAACAAGGAATTAGAGTTCTAGTAATAGAAGCAGGACCTCAAATTAAAAGAAATGAGGCCAGTATTAATGAACCGAAAGATACCTTAAAGAGATTATCTGGAATAGTCTCAAAGAAACACACTAATCAAAGTCAACATCCTGGTTATTGGAAAAACAACCCTGATTTATATTCAAATGAATTAAATCATCCTTATAGCCAAACAAAAGATAAGCCATTCCTTTGGACTCAAGGAATGCAATATGGAGGTAGATCATTAACTTGGGGAGGTATTACCTTGAGATTTTCTCCAGATGATTTTCATCCATCAAAAAAAGATGGGTACGGACCAGATTGGCCTATTTCTTACGATGAATTATCACCTCATTATGATTTTATTGAGAAATTTTGTGGAATTTATGGACAAAAAGATAACATTAAAGAAGTTCCAAATGGTAAATATATTGGGGAAATACCACTTACAAATGATGAATGTATTTTCGGGAATCAAGTTAAATCAAAATTAAATTATCCATTTATTCAATCTAGAGGATTTGACCGTAATTCCTCAGTAAAAGAAGACCAATGGCCAAGATCATCAAGTGTCGGAACTACCTTTAAAAAAGCATTAAGCACTGGAAATGTTCAAATCCTTTTTAATCACCTTGTAGATTCATTCGAAACAGATAAGATAACT
>QCUA01000066.1 GCA_003210915.1 Prochlorococcus sp. AG-676-L21
CTTGAAGAAAGGGAAAAAGAAGTCAAGAATGAGCTTAAATTACTTTCCGGAACTAAAGGAAAAGCATAGTTTTTTTTCAAAAAAATTATTACTAAAAAGACGGTTACTTTTAACCGTCTTTTTTCATAATTAATTTATAAATTTTTTTAACCACGAATTCATAAAATCTTTTCCATAATAAAGTTATGAAAGATAAGCAAGAAAAAATTAGAATGTTTTTACCTTTTAGTTGGGTAGTTTGCGCAGTCATATCTTTTGCTTACATAAATTCTCATTTAATTAACACTTAGTTAAATGGATAAATTATCAAAAGAACAAGTATTAGCTTCTTCAAGCGGATGGGTCGCATCCCTACTAAATTTCTTACCAGGAGTTGGAACTGGTTATCTATATCAGAGAAGATGGTTACCATATTTCATTACTACTGGAGTAGTAACTGCATGGTTTGTTATAGGAATAATTTTGCAAGGTGATAAAGAACCAAGTCAAACAGAGCAATTAATAGGTATATCAGGCTTATTTCTTATATCAACAATAACAGTAGTAGAAGCTAACTTGGCTTTTAAGAAAGCTGTAAAAATAACTTCTATTAAAAAAGAAGAAGAAAAGACTCCGATTAAAAAAGGATGGTTTAGATAGATTCTACTAACTATAGAAGAATAAAATTTCTTTTTCTTTGAGGCCTTCCCAACCAGAATCAATTAATAATTGATCTAAAGTTTCCTTATCAAAATGCTTAGAACCTGTTTTAACACATCTATTTCTCATTGACTTTTTGACTCCGCTTCTTTCTCTTTTGTTTTCTTCGCTCATAATCCTGTTGTAAAGCTCAAGCATTTTTAAGGGGATTGGAGTACCATCTAGGTCAATACCATTTTCAATTGCTTCATCAACTGCTTGCATCCCTATTTTTTTCATAAAGTTTGATTTATTAATAGAAAACATCCTATAAGAAAAGATATTAATTTCTAAGGGTTTGAATAATTAATTTACTGATTTTGAATTTCCTTTAACACTCTTATTGCCTCTTTTATATGTTCTGGGCCATTCAACAAATCTCTAAAGATATGTTTAACAAACCCATTTCTATCAATAACATAGGTAACTCTTCCATCTAATAAGCCGAGTACTTTTGGTACTTTGAAAGCCTTTCTTAGTGAATCATTTTTATCACATAGCAAAGGATATTGTAATTTATTTTTGTTGGCAAATGCCAAGTGGCTTGAAGAACTACCATTACTTACCCCCCAAACTTGAGCACCAAGGACTTTAAAAAGGTCATACTTGTCTCTAAATCCGCAAACCTCTATAGTGCATCCCGGGGTGTCGTCCTTTGGATAGAAAAACAAAACTAAAGGAGTTTTTAATCCATTATTTGACCTTTTAGTGCCATTCTGATCTAGTAAAGAAAATTGTGGTACTTTATCTCCTATCTGCAAAATAGTTTATATAAAACTCTATCTTAGAAGCAATAATTATTTTTCTGTGACCAAAAACAACAAAGTTTTGGATAAATTTTTCAAACATTGTTCTAAAAGATACTAAAAGATTCCTCTAATTTACTAATGTTGTTGAATATATCTATTCTTATGGAATTTGCCATATATAGTTTTTTATTTCTCATTCTTTTTTTGGGAATACTTTTTAATTTAAAAATTACTAACAATAAGAGAGTAAATGAAATAAAAGAAAAATTAAAAAATTATAATTGGAATAAAAAAATTTAAGATCTCTAAAAATAATTTTTAGAATTTTATATTTTCATTTGGGGTAAATACAGAACAGTAATTACTTACAATATTTTTTAAGTCAATTTCGGAAGAATTCATAGATTTTAATTTTAGTTTTTCTATAGCTTGTTTAGCGTCAATCTCTCCAAGACGGTATCTAGCACAAGTATCCAATACTTTAAACATTTTTGTAGTAACTCCCTTTGATGGAGGTATAAAGGCAAATAAGAAAAAAACTGATAATAAGATTTTCATTATATTTAAAAAAAGTTAATTACATTTTTGTAATTTAGTTTGATTTATGCAAAGCTAATTTTTAAAAGAATAAGAAAGCCAAAAATAATTTGGATTAAATGTGATTACTTATTTAAAAAATTTGTACTTACTGATAACCAAAATTTATTAATTTATCATTTCCATCCTATACAGTTTTGATATAAAGTTAGTCTTATCTAAAAAATAGATTTTGAAATTAATAAAAAGAATAATTAAAGGACACAAAATACTTATTAAGTGGTACCAAGAAAAATTAAAATTAAGTGATTACCAACTACTTTGGTTAGTTTTTTTTAAGGGAGTAATAATTACAATTATTTTTTATAAACTTCTTTGAAGAGTAACAAAGCGAGTTTATAAAATGATATTTTCAAATCATTAGATTATATTAATAATAGATTTTAATAATGAATTAAATAGACTTATATCATGAATATCTTTGGGGTAGGTTTACCAGAAGTAACAGTAATTTTAATTCTAGCTCTATTAATTTTTGGTCCCAAGAAATTACCAGAATTAGGAAAACAACTTGGCAAAACATTAAAAAGCTTAAAAAAAGCATCGAATGAATTTCAAAACGAGATAGATCAAGTAATTAATGAGCCAGAGAGCGAAAATTTACCAAAATCTCCTCAGAAAAAATTTATCAATGATCTCGATCAAGTTACTAAAGAATCAGAGGAAAAGGATTTATCAGAATCAGACAATAATGAAAAATGAGATAATTAAAAGGCCAATTACCCCTGTAGAAGAATTTGAAATAGCATTGAATAAAGCAGAACTTTCAGATGAAGATTATGAATTAATTGACTACATCAGATACACCAGTGTATTTACACAACCAAGTCTTGTTAAAGATTTAAAAAGGCCATCCAAACCGCCCCTTCTTACAAATCTTTGCCAAATATGCAGGAAAATTGGATCTGAGATGCCTGAGCACTTTAAAAAAGTAATTGATTGGTCAATCCGAATGAGTGAACATAATACAAGATGGGATGGCCATCTAATTTGTGCAGAGGCATTAAATGTAGATAATATTCCAATAAGT
>QCUA01000067.1 GCA_003210915.1 Prochlorococcus sp. AG-676-L21
ATCAATGTTACTAGCGGGAATCCTTTTAAAGATGGGGGGATATGCTCTCTTAAGATTCAATGTTCAGATATTACCTGAAGTGCATCTAAAACTTGCACCTGCTTTAATTATTCTTGGGATTATCAATATAATTTATGGAGCCTTAAATGCATTTGCACAAGATAACGTTAAAAGAAGAATCGCATGTAGTTCAGTAAGTCATATGGGTTTTGTTCTTCTGGGTATTGGAGCAGTTGATGCTTTAGGTATAAGCGGAGCAATGCTCCAAATGATAAGTCATGGACTTATAGCGGCAGCAATGTTCTTCGTCACGGGCTCCTTTTATGAGAGAACAAATACTCTGTCTATTCCAAACATGGGTGGTTTAGCAAAGGTCTTACCAATAACATTTGCTTTTTTCCTGGCAAGCTCACTAGCGTCTCTGGCCTTACCTGGAATGAGTGGATTTATAAGTGAAATCACCGTATTTTTAGGGATCACAAGTCAAGAAGGTTTCAGCTCTCTTTTTAGATCAATCACAATTCTTATTGCAGCAATTGGTCTTGTCCTAACGCCCATCTATCTTCTTTCTATGTGTAGAAGAGTATTTTTCGGACCTAGAATTCCTGCGCTAGCTACCGTAAAAGAAATGAATGGTAGAGAATTGACAATTGGGTTCAGTTTATTATTGCCTACTTTAGTAATAGGTTTTTGGCCAAAAATTGCCATAAATTTATATGAATCTTCAACGAACGCTCTCAGTCAGCAATTAACTTTAGCTAAATTAGTTGGATTAATCTCAAACATTAGTCAATTTTAATCTTCGATAAAATGGAAACTTCAATTTTTAATTACGGAGAATTACCAGAATTTAATAAATTCACTTCAGATAGAATTAATCAAGAATTTCCAAGTGTAATAGAGAAGATAAATCTAGATTTCAAAAAAATTGAAAATTTTTTATCTAACTATCTGGAGCAAGAAAATTTAGAATGGGACATAGTAATTAATCCTTTAAATGAAGTTAATGAAATTCTAAGATGGAGTTGGGGAGTTATAAGTCATCTTAATGGAGTAAAAAATTCTGAAAGCATAAGAGAAATTTACTCAAAGTTTCTACCTGAGATTATTAATTTAAGTAATAAGTTTGGACAAAGCAAAATTATTTATAATTCTCTGGTAAAGCTTAAAGAAACAAATAGTTTTGATGGGATCAAAAACAGAATTCTAGAGAAAGAAATTCTCGAAATGGAACATAGAGGTATTTCATTAAATATAGATAATCAGAAAGAATTCAATGTTATTTCTGAAAAGCTTGGAAAACTATCTACAAATTTTAGTAATAATGTCTTAGATGCCACAAATTCTTGGTTTTTAATTCTAAATGAAAAATCTCAAATAGATGGAGTTCCAGAAAGGGTTCTAGAATTAATGGCAATATCAGCTCACGAACACTTCAAAAAAGAAGGAGAGGCTGATACAAAAAATGGACCATGGAAATTAAGTTTAGATATTCCGACTTATAACGCGTTTATGACATATGCGAATGATCGTAATCTCAGAGAAACATTATATAAAGCTTTTGTGAGCCGAGCCTCTCATGGAGAAAAAAATAACTCTCAAATTATTGAAGAGATTCTATCTCTTAGGACTAAACAGGCTAAGCTTCTTGGTTATGAAAGCTGGGCAGAGTTAAGTCTTTCAACAAAAATGGCTAAGGAAATTAAAAATGTTGAAAACCTTTTAGAGGAGCTGAGAAAGCCTGCCTTTAAAACAGCCAAAAATGAATTAGATATTCTTAATAAATTTTCAAAAGATAATGGATTTCCAAATTCTGAAAATCTTCAATCTTGGGATATTAGCTATTGGTCTGAGCTTCTGAGAAAGGAAAAACTTAATTTAGATCAAGAATCACTTAGACCGTGGTTTCCTCTTAATGATGTTTTAAAAGGTCTTTTTAAACTTAGTGAAAAGCTCTTCGATATTAAAGTAATTGAAGCCAGTAATGAAGCTCCTATTTGGAATCATGACGTTTTGTTTTTTAATATCCTAAATAAAGATGATGAAAAAATAGCTTCATTTTATCTCGACCCCTACTCACGTCCCGAGTCAAAGAGGGGAGGTGCATGGATGGACGAATGCCTTAACAAAAACAATATTGGTAGAAATACATTACCTGTTGCCTATTTAGTTTGTAATCAAACCCCACCATCCAAAGACAAACCAAGTTTGATGAGTTTTGATGAAGTTCAAACCCTTTTTCATGAATTTGGTCATGGTCTTCAACATATGCTTACCACTGTAAATCTTCCACAAGCAGCCGGTATTAACAATGTTGAGTGGGATGCGGTTGAACTTCCAAGTCAATTTATGGAAAACTGGTGTTTTCATAAAAATACATTGTTAAATATTGCAAAACATTATGAAACAGGGGAGAGATTATCTGATGATAATTTTGAAAAATTAGTAAAGAATAGAACTTTTAATTGCGGGATGGCTACTCTAAGACAATTACATTTTGCAATTACAGATATAAGATTGCATAGCAATATTTTTAGTAATCAGGGTAAAAATTCTGATGAGATCAGAAATGAAATTGCCAGAAATACAACGGTAATTGAACCTATACAAGAAGATAAATTCCTTTGTTGCTTTAGTCACATATTTGCAGGAGGTTATTCGGCTGGATATTATTCTTATAAATGGGCTGAGGTTTTAAGTGCCGATGCTTTTTCTATGTTTGAAGAGGCAGACTTAGAAAATAATCAAAATATAAAGGCAATAGGTAAAAAATTCAAAGATACAATTTTAAGTCTTGGAGGAAGTTTCACTCCTTTAGAGGTATTTAAATTATTTAGAGGCAGAGAACCAAAAACGGACTCTTTGATAAGGCACTTAGGTCTATCATCTGTTAATTAAGAATTCTGTCTATAATTTTATTGACGGCTACTGGATTTCTTACTAAATTTTTATGTTTATAGATTTTTA
>QCUA01000068.1 GCA_003210915.1 Prochlorococcus sp. AG-676-L21
ATCTTGGTCATAGTATTTTATTTAGAAAACTCAGAGCATTCCAAGATAATGGTCATGTTGCGGTACTAATAATTGGAGATTTTACTGCACAAATAGGAGATCCAACAGGAAAAAATAAAACAAGAGTTCAACTATCCGAAGAAGAGGTTAAGGAAAATTCAAAAACATATTTGAATCAACTTGGGATGGGTAAATCATCTGATAAATCTATTTTAGATTTTGATTCAGAAGATAGGATAGAAATTAGATACAACAGTGAGTGGTTAAAAAATCTAAATCTTAATTCAATTATTGAATTAATGGGAAGCGCTACTGTTAGCCAGATGCTCGCCAAGGAAGAATTTAATAAGAGATACAACTCTCAAACTCCAATTGCATTACATGAATTTTTATACCCATTACTTCAAGGCTATGATTCAGTAGCAGTGAATTCAGATATTGAACTTGGTGGCACAGATCAGAAATTTAATATTGCAATAGGAAGAGATTTGCAAAGACACTTTAAACAAGAACCACAATATGGAATATTGCTTCCAATTTTAACTGGATTGGATGGAATTAAAAAAATGAGTAAATCAGAATCGAATACTGTTGGCTTGAGCGAGGATGCATTATCAATGTATTCAAAACTAGAAAAAGTTCTGATAAAGAAGAAAAAATTAGTATTTTGTTTCCTTGGGAATTAATAAATTCTCAAGAAGAAATTCAATCTTTTGGAGAATCAGCAAGATTATCAGCCTACAAAGATAATCGATTCAATAGCAAAAGAGATGATAAAAAAGTTCTTAAAGAAATTGAATTTTTGAATTTAAATAAATTTAAAAATATAAACTTCAATGAAACTGAATATATTTGTGAAGGCGTTGAGCTAGCAAGGAGGCTTGTAGCTGCTCCCCCAAATAGTCTTACTCCACTAGAGATGTCTAGACAAGCCTCAAAGATAGCTAAAGACCATGGTTTAGAAATTAAAATCCTTGAGAAAAATGAATGTGAAGATTTAGGTATGGGTGCATATTTAGCAGTAGCAAAAGGTTCTGATTTAGAACCTAAATTTATACATTTAACTTTAAAATCGAAAAGTCCTGTAAAAGAAAAGATTGCATTAGTAGGTAAAGGTTTAACCTTTGATTCTGGAGGATATAACCTAAAAGTTGGTGCTTCCCAAATTGAAATGATGAAATATGACATGGGTGGTAGCGCGGCAGTTCTTGGTGCCGCCAAAGCACTCGGAGCTATAAAGCCAGATGGATTAGAAATACACTTTATCGTGGCAGCTTGTGAGAATATGATAAATGGATCAGCTGTACATCCTGGAGATGTTATAAAAGCTTCAAATGGCAAGACAATTGAAATTAATAATACTGATGCTGAGGGTAGACTTACATTGGCTGATGCATTAACTTACGCATCAAATCTAAAACCTGATTCAATTATTGATCTTGCTACTTTGACTGGTGCAATTGTTGTTGCATTAGGAAATGATGTGGCCGGTTTTTGGACCAATAATAATATGATGGCAAAGGACTTAAAAACAGCATCATCCCAAGCTGGA
The DNA here is from genome assembly GCA_003210915.1 of Prochlorococcus sp. AG-676-L21. Taxonomy (GTDB): domain Bacteria; phylum Cyanobacteriota; class Cyanobacteriia; order PCC-6307; family Cyanobiaceae; genus Prochlorococcus_A. Next base: position 1,553 of record QCUA01000068.1, read on the forward strand.
GAGGAATTATGGCAAATGCCTTTACAAAAATCTTATAAAGATGGTCTAAAGTCTCATATTGCCGATATGAAAAATACTGGCCCAAGGGCTGGTGGATCTATAACAGCTGCATTATTTTTAGAGGAATTTTTTGATAAAAATATAAACTGGGCTCATATTGACATCGCTGGAACTTGTTGGACTGACAAAAATAAAGGGATTCATCCATCAGGAGCTACAGGATATGGAGTTAAAACTTTAGTCCAATGGATTAAAAATAAAAGATGAGATGAAAAATAATTATTCAGACCAAGCATTAATTGATCTAGCATTTTCTTTCCATAATTTGTCCAATTGCTGATCTCTTCCACAAGAGAATCTATAGAACTTATATTTTAATTCATTTCTATTAGCAAAATCCTGATGATATGCTTCCGCTTCCCAGAACCTACTTTTTGGTTTGAGTTCAACATTAATTTTTTCTAAATTAACCCCTAATTCCTTTGAAGCCGAAAGGAGAGATTTGCTAGCTTCATTTTTTTCGTCTGAATTTTCAAAAAAGATTACCGGCCTATAAGAATCTCCTCTGTCACAAAATTGGCCTCCTCCATCAAGTGGATCAATATTTCTAAAATATAACCTGTATATTTCTGATAAAGTTACTACTTCTGAATCATAATTTACTAAAACCACTTCTTGATGCCCATTATGATTTTCATATGTAGGTTTTTGTAAATCCCCTCCAGAGTATCCACTTATTACTGAATTTATACCTCTTAATGATTCTAAATCATGTTCTAAACACCAAAAACATCCTCCCGCTAGTACTACTTCGTCAGCAAAAGTATTTATAGGATTTACCAGTATTGAAAATATAACTATTAATGATAAAAGATATTTCATTTTTTAATTATAAACATCAAATTAAAGAATTTATAATTTCTTCCGCAGCTCTTTTTACTACACCTTCCTGACCTAAATCTTTTTTTAAATGAGCATAACCTTTTGAAATTTTTTCTTTTTCTGATTTGCGATCTATCACTCTACAGGCCTTTTCATATATTTTTTTTACCTCAAATTCTTTTTGAACGAATTCAGGAATTATGAATTTTTTTAATAGTAAATTTACTGGAGATATAAATTTAACTTTAAAATTGAGAATTTTTTTGGCAATAAAAGCTGTAACTCTACTTACCCTATATCCAACAATTTGAGGTATCCCGTAAAGAGCTAATTCCATATTTACTGTTCCAGATTTACATAGGGCTAATTTAGTTAAAGAATAAATATTAGTTTTTAATTCTTCGATATCTTTTAGAGACACAACTTTTCCTTTAACTTTATATTTATCTAAAGCTAATTTAAA
>QCUA01000069.1 GCA_003210915.1 Prochlorococcus sp. AG-676-L21
TCTTAACAATCTTCCAGTTGAAGACTTTGGAGGTACTTGAAGAGTTACATTTCCATCAAGAGTAGGAACTTCTACTGCACATCCAAGAAGGGCATCGGGTGGAAATAACTCTAATTTATAAAGAACACGTAGACCATCTATTCGAAGTCCATTTTCAGTTTGGACTTTTAATTGTAAATAATGATCTTTTCCACCTTTTGCAATTTTCTCTAATCTCAATCTCCAGCCATCTCCTGCAAATGGGGGAGTATCAACTTCTACAACGGTTTTGTCTTCTAATTCTATCAAAATAGATGCCCCACTAAGTGCTTCATCCGGGGTTAATTCGATAATAGTTTCGATATCTTGATGAAGTTTTACTGGTGGTGGTTCTACTGGAGATCTCGCTGGGTAGTCGTAACTATTAAACTCTTCTTCTTTAAAAATTTCATCAGGCTTTTCATCTTCATAAAAATCAGACGAATTATCATAATAGCTTTCGTTATCTATCTCAGATTCGTATTCAAATCCAAATAAAGAATTGAGATAATCACTATAGTCAGGGAAACCAGTCCTGTAGTTATTAATATTTTCTTCATTAGAAGAATTAGAATTAAAAGATTTAACTTGTCTGGTAGGATCACGTAAGAATTCGTAGGCTTCATTAATTAGTTTAAATCTATCTTCAGCGTTTATATCATGTTTATTTAAATCGGGATGCCATTTTCTTGCTTCCCTTCGAAATGCTTTTTTAAGTTCAATTTCGTCGAATTCATAGGATAAACCTAAAATCGACAAATAGTCTTTTTTAGAGGAAGTAGTCATTGTCCCATGGATCATCGTCCCTAGAGTTACCATACCTCGAATTTCTAGAATTACTATTCATTTGATTGTCCCAAGGATCATCATCCCAGTAATCATCGGAAAATAATTCATCTTTTAGAGAGCCAAAGGTATTTTTAATTCCTTGTAAGGGATTACTCTCAACTTTCTTCTCAGCAGCAAATCTTCTATTTAGGCCGAAAAGGGCTTCTTGCAAAGAACTTACAGAAACCTCTAATTCTTGAGGATCATCATCATCTATAAATTCCTCAACATCCTGAATTGCAAGTTCTACAGCCCTCTGTTGTCGTTCTGCTCCATAAGGTCCGAATTCTAATGAAGCGTCTCTTAATCTTCTCTCTGCTTGAGCAATTAGTGTAAGTGCATTATTTTTCCTGTCAATTACAGATCTTTTCATCCTATCTTCTGTTGCTTTTGACTTGGCCTCAGCGATAATCATATTAATTTCTTGTTCATTTAAATTCGAACCTCCAGAAATACTTACTGTTTGTTTTCTACCTGTAGTTCTATCAGTTGCACTGACTTCTAGCAAACCATTTGCGTCAATATCAAAAGCCACTTGTACTTGGGGAATCCCCCTAGGTGCGGGAGGTATTCCTGACAATCTAAATTTTCCTAATGATTTATTTTCCGAAGCCAGTGGCCTTTCGCCCTGTCTTACTTGAACAACAACTGAGGATTGATTAGATTCCGAAGTACTAAAAACATCTGATTGTCTTACTGGTATTGGGGTATTACGTGGAATAAGAACCTTCATAAGTCCTCCAATAGTTTCCAATCCCAAGGATAAAGGAGTTACATCATTTAAAAGTAAATCACGTAAATCTCCACTAATTATTCCAGATTGTATAGCAGCACCAATTGCAACAACTTCATCAGGATTTACAGACTGACATGGTTCATTAGGAACAAGAGTCTTAACTAGTTGTTTAACCATTGGTATACGTGTACTTCCGCCAACAAGGACGACTTCATCAATTTCTTCAGCATCCCAGCCAGAATCCTCTAAAGCAATTTCAACGGGTTCAAGTAACCTATCGAGGAGATCATCAGATAATGATTCAAATAAATTCCTATCGAATTCCTCTTCAATATGTAATGGACCATCATCACTAGTTGTAATAAAAGGTAAGGAAATTTTAGTTTTTTGTAGTCCTGACAATTCGCATTTAGCTTTCTCAGCAGCTTCTGTAAGTCTTTGAAGAGCTTGTCTATCTCGTCTTAAATCAATCTTATATTTCTCAAGAAATCTTTCAGCAATCCAATCTACTATTTTGGAATCAAAATTATTACCTCCGAGTTGCGTATCTCCACAAGTAGCTTTTACATCAAAAACCCCATTAGATATCCTTAACAAAGAGACATCAAAAGTACCTCCACCTAAATCAAAAACTAGTACGTTATTGGAAGAACTTTTTTCAAAACCATAAGCTAATGCTGCTGCTGTGGGTTCATTTAGAATTCTATCAACCTTTATCCCAGCTAATACGGCAGAATCCTTAGTAGCTTGCCTCTGAGACTCATTAAAATAGGCAGGAACAGTAATTACAGCGGAGTCAACTGTATCTCCTAAATAAGTTTCTGCGTCATTAATTAATTTTCTAATTATGGAGCTTATTAACTCTTCAGGAGCGTACTCCCTCTCTGTAAAAGGACTTAGAATTCTTACACTACTATTATCATTAGATTTAACATTATATGGAACAGAAATACTTGTCTCATCAAGTTCATCCCAATCTCGTCCTATAAATCTCTTTAGGTTATAAAATGTATTTTTAGGATTTAAAACAAGTTGCCTTCGAGCCTGATCACCAATAACAATTTCGGAGTTTTTAGTGAATCCAACTATCGAAGGGGTGGTCCTTGTGCCCTCTGAATTTGCTATT
>QCUA01000070.1 GCA_003210915.1 Prochlorococcus sp. AG-676-L21
TAGTTCATGAAAGTGACAATAATCTTGAATATAAATCTAATTCGGAGAATATCTCAGAGAGATGTAAAAGCATTTTACGAGTTTTAGAAACGAATTCTGTTACAAAAAATATTAATCAAATAATGAATGATTTAGACAATCTTGGAAATAGCTTCGATAACTCAAAAAAGTATACTGATAAGCAAAAGGAATTTATAAAGCAACAAATTCTCGATATTGCACAATAAAAAAGCGTAGATAGTTCTACGCTTTAAAGTATATAAGTTAAGTTAAAATTATTTTTTAATTTCTTCTTCCACCCCCTTGAAGTGCAATCATCAATCTTAAAATAAACACAAATAGATTTATATAAGTTAAATACATACCTAAGGCTCCAGCCAGGTATTGATCATCATTATATCTTCTTGGCATTGTGTAAAAATCTAAGAAAGACATTGCTACGAATAAAACCGTTCCAAATCCTGCAATCATCAGTTCAAGGCCTGAACCTCCAAAAACTCCGGGAGCAAAGAATCCACCTATTATTTGAACAAACATTGCTATCAACAAGCCAATTAATCCAAGTCCGACAACTCCGCTAAGAGCTTGTCCAACACTATCGCTCATTCTTTGGCCTGTGTAAGAAGCTATTACAAAAGTAATACCTGTAGCCAATGCAGCTGTACCAACAGATCCAATACCAATGGTGCCAATTGCTAAAGCTACTATTCCACTTAAAGTAAATCCAGTTAATAAACTAAATCCAGTTAACAAAGGAAGTGCTTTTGTATTATTAGCATTGTTGGCAGCACTTGTTGCGACGAAAAACAAAACCAATTCAGCTATTAAAGCAACGATAGATAGAGGTTGAAATAGTGAAGGATTTGTTGCAATCAGTGAGACACCTGCCAATACGCCTAAAGAAGTCAAAACCATTCCTCCTCCAACATAGGGGAGAGCTTTTTGTACTACATTTGGCCCAACGATTGAACTAGTTTGAGCATCGCGAATAGCTTGATTAAAATTACTACTTGCTGGCATTTTTATAACTTTTAATTACATACATTCTACCTAATTTTTTATGTTTCAGTGTACGGTTCCCCCAAGTAATATTTTATTTATAAGCCTCAATAATTTTCTGAACTAAAGGGTGTCGAACTACATCATCAACAGTTAAATAACAAAACTTTATGCCTTCAGTATTAGAAAATATTTTTGATGCTTCCACTAAACCACTTAACTGATCATTTTTTAAATCAATTTGAGTAATATCACCATTAACGACCATCTTTGATCTTTCACCTAATCTAGTTAAAAACATTCTCATTTGAGAAGTGGTAGTATTTTGAGCTTCATCTAAAATAACCAAAGAATTATCTAAGGTTCTTCCTCTCATAAATGCTAGTGGTGCTACTTCAATAATGCCTTTATCAATTAATGAATTTGTTTTATCATATCCAAAAATACTATGTAGAGAATCAAATAAAGGTCGTAAGTACGGATCAACTTTTTGCTGCAAATCTCCAGGAAGAAATCCTAAATTTTCACCAGCTTCAACGGCTGGTCTTGTTAAAACAATTTTTTCAATTTTTTTCTCATTTAATAATCTGGCGGCACAAACAGTTGCTAAAAATGTTTTACCCGTACCTGCTGGACCAATAGCGAAAATTAAATCAAAGTTCTCTATAGATTCAACATATTCTTTTTGTCGTATAGTTCTAGGCCGTAAATATCTCCCTTCTTTTGAACGAGCCAGAATCTTTTTACCGAGCTCAGCATGCGAAGAAGATTCTCCCATATTTAAAGAACTTAGAGCAGCCTTAAGGTCTACTTCTGGAACTTCTAATCCTTGTTCCCAAATTGGTCTTGTCAGCTCTACCAATGCAGATGCCCTTTCAAGTTTCGGAATTACTCCATTCATTTCAAGTTGCAGACCTCTAATAGTTAAAGAGACACCGGTAAGAGATTCAAATTTTTTTAAAAAAGAATTTCCAGGACCAGATAACGCAGTTGCAGCATCGGAACTTGGCAAATCTATAGTGAAGTGACCAGTTTTGGAAACTTCTTTCATTTAGTTAACAGGTAAAAATAAATTTAACAAATTTTTAGTTTTCAGCTTCCTTGCTATCGCTTTCAGCTTCTTTGCTCTTAGCCTTTTCAATCTTTTCTTTTTCCAATTTAGCCTTACCAATAGCAATAGATGGTCTAACTTTCTTTTCTAATAATCCACCCTTTTCTAGTAGAGTTCTTACAACATCGGTAGGTTGTGCTCCCTGAGTAAGTCTGATTCTTAATGCTTCTGTGTCAAGCCTAGTTTCTTTAGTTCTTGGATTGTAAAAACCTAATTCTTCAAGAGGTCTTCCATCTCTTCTGGAAGTACTATTGCATGCAACGATCCTGAAACTTGCTTCTTTTTTCTTTCCAAAGCGCTTAAGGCGCAATTTAATCATTTTAAATTAGTACAGATTGTTCAATAATATCATTTGAAGGTAGCTATTTATAAACTATAAATCCCCAAAACCTTTTTTCTTTTTATTTGATTTTTGTTTTTTAAATGATTTATT
>QCUA01000071.1 GCA_003210915.1 Prochlorococcus sp. AG-676-L21
TTCTTTTATTCGATAGTCAGAAAGTGAATAGGCACTATTCTCATATGAAAATATAAATAAAAAAAATAAAAGTGTATTGAAAAATAATTTCATAAACTATTTTATTTTAAAGAAAGTTTAAATCTTTTTTTAAGATTAACCATAATTACAAAAATCTAAAAGCTTTTTTAATTCATCTTTACTATTTTTTCAGAATCTTCCCCGTTCTTAATTTTTACTAGAATTTCATCTCTTGACCAAGAATTTTCAAGAGATTTTAAGGCCTCAGTGATTTTCATTTTAAGTATTTTTACTTATAATAATTTATTAGATATTTCTTCTGTGGTTTTGAATACTTTAAATAGGGAAAAAATTTGTTTTATTTAAGATTTGGCAATAAGTCTATTTGGGAAATAACTTATTTTTGTTTCATTTTTAATTTTTTTTGTTTTGCTTTTAATTGAAGTTTTCTTTTGGTTAATTTCAACTATTTCTTCAGAAACATTTTTACCTGTTTCAAAGTAATTTTTTACTTTTTCTAATTCTTCTTCATTTAATCGTTTTGTTGCTCCTTTCGCATTAATACCAATTGATTTGCAAGCCAATAAAATTCTATTACTATCAATATTAAGGTCCTTTGCAATACTATAAATAGGTGTGTTCGAAGCCATTATTTATTCGTAAATCAATAGTTGCATTATATCCTTATTAATTCAGAAATTATTAAATATGAAATTTTTATGAACTTTCTGTAGTTGAATTGAATTTATTTTAAGTCTTCGTCATTTCTTAAATCATTAAATTTCTTCTTCATTGTGGGATTATTTTTAGTTAACTTTTTAACTGTTAAATCTTGCGATTTAGTATCAGCAGATAAAAGATGTTTTTTAGATACCAGTAATGCCTCTTTCGTTTTTTGTAAATGAATTATTGATTTATCTATTTCAGAAATTGCGTCATTAAATCTATCCTTCGCTAATGAAACATTTTTACCTACTGCATTTTTAAATTGATCAAGAGTACTTTCAAAATTTGTTATGTCGTAATTCTCTCTTTTCATTAAATCTATTTGAGTTTTATACTTTAAAGTTTCAAAAGAAGCATTTCTAAGAAGAGAAATAATAGGCAAAAAGAATTGTGGCCTTATTACAAACATCTTTGGATATTTATAAGAGACATCTACAATTCCAGAATTATATAGTTCACTTTCTGGTTCCAATAATGAAACCAATACTGCATATTCGCATGATTTCTGAGTTCTATCTTTATCTAATTCTTTAAAGAAGTCTTCATTTTTTCGTTTATTAAAACCATCAGCACTTTGGTTTTTCATCTCAAACATGATAGAGACGATTTCAATTTTATTATCATCAAACTCTCTAAAAATATAGTCACCTTTGCTTCCAGAACTGGCATCATTATCTTTTTCAAAATATGAGTTTTTAAAAGCAGTAGCTCGATTTAGATTGAATTGTGTCTCACAATGTATTTCTAATGTTTCTCCAACCATTTTTGTTGAAAGTTTAGATTTCATATCTCTTAGTTCTTGAATAGTTAAATCACGCTCAGTAATTTTGTTCTTATATTTTTCTTCAATTTCTCTTTCATTTATGGATTGTTCTAATTTCATTTTTTCAATAGAGTTTATTAATGAAGTTTTTTCTTTTTCTAAACTATTTACAGCTTCAATTACTTTATTCTTGGACGATAAATCACTAATTACGGATTGCCTTTCAATATCCTCCTTTAATTTAATTACTTCATTATTGAGCAAATTGATTTTGTTAGTTGCTTTATTTTTAAGTTCATTTAGTGCATTTAATTTCTTTTCTTCAGCGATATTTAACTTAGACTCAAGATCTTGAATTTTCGTATCTTTTTTTTGCCTGTCTTCCATTAATTTTATTTTTAATTCTTGTTTGGCAATTTCTATCCCTTTATTCTTATCTTCTTCAGCGAGTTTAAGTCTTTCCTCTATTTGCTTGTTAAATTCCTCGTCTTTAATTTGAAGAAGTATTTCTTCAAAGCTGCTTGGATCTATTCTGAAGGTTTTTCCACATGATGGACATTTTATATCTTTCATTTTTTACTAATAAAGAATTTTTATTTTAGAAAATGACATGATACTATTATTATTTTTAAGGAATTTAATTATGGATATAGAATAATCATAGATTGAATTTTATGCATCAAATACTTATAAGAAATAAAAATAATTCTTCTTCTTCTAAATTAAACCTGACTCTTTTAAGATATTAATCTTATTTGCTAGTTCAATATCTGCCGTTGAGATAGATCTATCTGATGTTTTGTGAGAGGAGATTGTATATCCGCTATCATCAACAAACTCATCGTCTGAATCGGATATATTTTTAATAGGTTGATTATCAGTATAAATTTCAGAATTAAATGATTTAGTTTTACTCAAATTGCTATATCCAAAATTTGCGATACCTCTAGCATCCAATGCCTCTTCTACTAGTATCCCAACAACTTTCGACCTACTTATAGATTCACTTTTTGA
>QCUA01000072.1 GCA_003210915.1 Prochlorococcus sp. AG-676-L21
TATGACGCTGGGGTAAAGGAGTACAGAGATACCTACTGGACTCCTGAATATGTCCCCCTCGACACTGATTTGTTAGCCTGTTTCAAATGCACAGGCCAAGAAGGTGTCCCAAGAGAAGAAGTTGCAGCAGCGGTAGCGGCTGAATCTTCTACGGGTACTTGGTCAACTGTTTGGTCCGAGTTACTTACCGACCTTGAATTTTACAAAGGCCGTTGTTATCGAATCGAAGATGTTCCTGGTGATCCAGAAGCATTTTATGCCTTTATTGCATATCCTCTAGATCTTTTCGAAGAAGGTTCAATTACTAACGTATTGACATCCTTAGTAGGAAACGTTTTTGGATTCAAAGCTTTAAGACATCTTCGTCTTGAAGATATTAGATTCCCAATCGCTTTCATTAAGACCTGTGGTGGTCCACCTAATGGAATAGTTGTTGAAAGAGATCGACTTAATAAATATGGAAGACCACTTCTTGGTTGTACCATTAAACCTAAATTAGGATTATCTGGTAAGAACTACGGAAGGGTTGTTTATGAATGCCTAAGAGGTGGTCTTGATCTAACTAAAGATGATGAGAATATCAATTCTCAGCCATTCCAGCGTTGGAGAGAAAGATTTGAATTCGTTGCAGAAGCAGTTAAACTCGCTCAGCAAGAAACTGGAGAAGTAAAAGGTCATTATTTAAATTGCACCGCTAATACTCCTGAAGAACTATACGAACGTGCAGAGTTTGCTAAAGAGCTTGATATGCCAATCATCATGCATGATTACATAACTGGTGGATTTACCGCAAATACTGGCCTTGCAAACTGGTGTCGTAAAAATGGCATGCTTCTGCATATACACAGAGCTATGCATGCTGTTATTGATAGACATCCAAAGCATGGTATTCATTTCAGAGTTCTAGCAAAATGTTTAAGACTCTCCGGAGGAGATCAATTACATACTGGAACAGTTGTTGGAAAACTAGAAGGTGACCGTCAAACTACTCTTGGTTACATTGATAACTTAAGAGAATCATTTGTTCCTGAAGATAGATCAAGAGGTAACTTCTTTGATCAGGATTGGGGATCAATGCCTGGAGTTTTTGCTGTCGCATCTGGCGGTATTCACGTTTGGCACATGCCAGCACTGCTTGCAATTTTTGGAGATGATTCTTGTCTTCAATTCGGAGGAGGAACTCATGGTCATCCATGGGGTTCAGCTGCCGGAGCTGCTGCAAACCGTGTTGCATTAGAAGCTTGTGTGAAAGCACGTAATGCAGGTCGCGAAATCGAAAAAGAGAGTAGAGACATTCTAATGGAGGCTGCTAAGCATAGTCCTGAATTAGCTATTGCACTCGAAACTTGGAAAGAAATCAAGTTTGAGTTTGATACCGTTGATAAGCTCGACGTTCAAGGCTAACTCAGATTTCAAACAAGAGGAGAAAATTATTTCTCCTCAATTTTTCAAACCTCGTTTTTACGAGGATATCATTCACAAATCATTTAATTATGCCTTTCCAGAGCTCAGTTGGTGACTATCAAACAGTCGCTACCCTGGAAACATTCGGTTTTTTACCACCGATGACCCAGGAAGAAATATACGACCAAATTGCTTACATTATTGCTCAAGGATGGAGTCCTGTTATTGAGCATGTACATCCAAGCGGAAGTATGCAAACTTATTGGTCTTATTGGAAGCTCCCTTTCTTTGGGGAAAAAGATCTTAACTTGGTTGTAAGTGAGTTGGAGGCATGCCATAGAGCATACCCTGATCATCACGTAAGAATCATTGGTTATGACGCTTATACACAAAGCCAAGGTACAGCTTTTGCAGTTTTCCAAGGACGCTAAATTTTTATTTAACAGTCAATATCTTTCTCCTTTTAAAACTAAAATTTTTATTGGAGAAAGTTTTTTTAAAGAGTTACTAATTTGAAGATTATGTCAACAAAAACCAGTAGAGAAATTGCACTAGAAAGAAGAAAGGCTATGAGTGATGGCGGGAAAAAAGCTGCCTTACATTCTTCTTCTACTAAAGATAGGGTTAGATCATCTCAAGATATACATTCAACTGGAGCAACTTCTTCGAATAAAAAAGTTTTAACATCACCAAGTAAATCCAATATACCTGCCAATAAAATTGCTAGAAAATCTACTTCATCAAAATTATCTAGTAAA